>JBGVDU010000068.1:0-9408 GCA_045119555.1 Acutalibacteraceae bacterium
AAAATATACCCAAATATCGCAAAAATAATCAACGTAACGGCAATAAACAAAATGCGTTGATTTTGAAGCATTCCAAATGCCGCTCCTCTATTCTCAACGTAGGTAAAGTAATAAAAATTATCAATTACCGTAATTGTACCCTGCGGCTTTACTGTATTAATCGCATACAGCTTTGTCAGCTGGTCAACCGCCACAAGTAAGATTGTAACTATAACTGCAAGCAATGCCAATGCACATCTTCCTTTCGCATAAATCAAAGCGTGACAAGGCACAAAGCCCTGTCACCGCCTTAATATGTTATTTATAAATTATGCCTTCAAAACGCTTGCACATCTTGCACATACACAAGGATTCTCTGCGTCTTGACCTACTGTAACGCTGTAAGCCCAGCAACGCTCGCACTTTTCGCCCTCAGCCTTGTTGATTTCAACCTTAATCTCTGTTGCACTCTCATCATTTGCAACTTCAACGCCGGAAACGATAAACGCATCTTTAAGCTCATCTTCAACGGACTTGATGAAGTCATACTGCTCGCCTGTGCAGGTAAGCTTAACTGTTGTTTCAAGTGAGCTTCTTACAAGCTTCTGATTTACGGAAACCTCGATTGACTTCTTAACGAGGTCACGAAGCTCATGAATTCTGTCCCAACGAGCGATGAAAGCATCGTCAACGTCAACCTCAACAAGTGACGGCATATCGTTATATACAACGTGGCTTGCGTCAACACCGTCTGCGTGCGGCATGAACTTCCAAATCTCATCGGAGGTATATGCAAGGATAGGAGTAATCATTCTTGTCATAGAATCGAGAATGATATAAATTGCAGTCTGAGCCGCACGGCGAAGCTTACCGTCACTCTTTTCCGTATAAAGTCTGTCCTTGAGAACATCAAGGTAGAAGTTAGACATATCTACAACGCAGAAGTTGTGGATTGCATGATATACCTGGTGGAACTCATAGGAATCGTAGCCCTCTCTTACCTTCTTGTTAAGCTCGTTAAGCTTAAACAATGCCCACTTATCAATAGGAAGAAGATCATCAAGAGCAACCATATCCTTGTTCGGGTCGAAGTCATAAAGGTTACTGAGAATATATCTTGCAGTATTTCTGATCTTTCTGTAAGACTCGGAAAGCTGCTTTAAGATATCCTTTGAAATACGGATATCTGCGTGATAGTCTGAGGAAGCAACCCACAAACGGAGGATATCCGCACCGTACTGCTCTACAATCTCACTTGGCAAAATACCGTTGCCGAGCGACTTGGACATCTTTCTGCCCTGTCCGTCAACAACCCAACCGTGTGTAAGAACAGCCTTGTAAGGAGCCTTGCCCGTTGTGGCAACAGATGTAAGAAGTGAGGACTGGAACCAGCCTCTGTACTGGTCTGCACCCTCAAGATAGAGGTCAGCAGGGAATGTGAGGTTATCTCTCTCACGGCAAACAGCTGCATGTGTTGAGCCGGAGTCGAACCAAACGTCCATGATATCCTTTTCCTTGTCAAACTCAGTACCGCCGCACTTTTTGCAGACTGTACCCTCAGGAAGAATCTCGTTGGCTGTCATTTCATACCAAGCATTTGAGCCCTTAACACGGAACAAATCGGCAACTGCTGTCATTGCGGCTCTGTCGATGTGAGGCTCGTTACACTTCTTGCAGAAGAAAATCGGAATCGGCACACCCCACTTACGCTGACGGGAGATACACCAATCCTTACGGTCACGAACCATTGAGGAAATTCTGTCCTCGCCCCAGCCCGGAATCCACTTTACACCCTTGATAGCCTCAAGAGTTTCCTTCTTGAAGTCATCAACGGAGCAGAACCACTGGTCTGTTGCTCTGAAAAGAACAGGCTTCTTACAACGCCAGCAGTGCGGATACTGGTGGATAATCTTCTTGAGTGCAAACAATGCACCTGTTTTGTCAAGATATTCGGCAATCGGCTTGTTAGCCTCCTCTGTGGAAAGACCTGCGAACTGTCCTGCCTCTTCTGTAAGCTTACCGTCTGCATCAACAGGAACGATAATCGGAATTTCGGGATAATTTCTGCAAACCTCGTAGTCCTCAACACCGTGACCGGGAGCAGTATGTACACAACCTGTACCGCTTTCAAGTGTAACGTGTTCACCGACAATTACAACAGATTCTCTGTCGATAAACGGGTGCTGAGTTTTCATGTATTCAAATTCGCTGCCCTTAATTGTAGCAACTACTTCATAATCTGTCATTTCTGCGGCAGCCATAGCGTCCTTGTAAAGCTCTTCTGCCATAATGTAATATTCGTCACCGCTCTTGATAACCGCATAATCAAATCTCGGACCTACGCAGATAGCGACGTTAGCGGGAAGTGTCCATGTTGTTGTTGTCCAAATAACGAAGGAGGTTTTATCTGCAGGAATACCCTTTGCGGACAATACACCCTTATCGTCCGTTACTCTGAACTTAACATAAATTGAGTGACATGGGTCCTCGGCATACTCAATTTCAGCCTCAGCCAAAGCTGTTTTACAATCGGAACACCAATAAACAGGCTTAAGTCCCTTATAGATATAACCCTTGCAAGCCATATCCGCAAAAACTTCAATCTGCTTAGCTTCAAACTCAGGAAGCAATGTGATGTATGGGTTCTCCCACTCACCAAGTCCGCCAAGACGCTTGAACTGTGTTCTCTGGTCATTGATATAACCGTTTACGAAGTCCTTGCAGAGCGATCTTAACTCAACGTCGGAAATAGTTGTTGAATTGCCTACGCCTGCCTTTGCTCTTGCTTTAAGCTCTGTCGGCAAACCGTGAGTATCCCAGCCGGGAACGTACGGAGCCTTGAAGCCTGCCATATTCTTATATCTTACAATGAAGTCCTTCAAAACCTTATTGAGTGCTGTACCCAAGTGAATATCGCCGTTTGCATACGGAGGGCCGTCGTGCAAAACGAACAAGGGCTTGCCCTCGTTTTTCTTCATAAGGTTCTCGTAAACCTTGTCATCTTCCCAAGACTTGAGTGTTGTCGGCTCACTCTTCGGCAAACCGGCTCTCATAGGGAAGTCGGTCTGTGGAAGATTCATCGTATTTTTAAAATCCTGTGCCATTGGTTCTCTCTCCTTTATAAGAGCAAATATACTGCCCTCAGCTTATATATTTAAAAAGTTACTGACATAAATTATGATTCGGAGGCTACATCGTAATCATCACCGAATTTCAGCTTGCCAAACTTTCTTTCAAAAGCCGACTTTTCAATCTGAATGGTGCTGTTTTCGTCCTCAGCCTCGGCGGCTTCCGCTGTGGGAGCGTCGGAGGTTGCGTCCTCTACGGCTTCTTCTATTGTCTGAAAGGTGTCACCCTCAGCAAGCGGAGTTTCCGCAGGTGAAGAGTAGCTCTGTGTTGGATATTCCTCGTCAAAGAAAGCTTTAACGGTATCCACCTCAAGCTGCTCGGGCAAAGCTTCAAGTGCCTTAATCTGCTGTTCGTAAGCCGAAATCAGCTTTTTGCGTATATCTGCCGCATCCTGCTCAACCTTAACAATCATTTCCTTTTCTTTGATTATTCTGTCGTTTGCATCTTTGATTATTCGGTCAGCCTCAGCTTTTGCATCAATGAGAATCTGCTCCGACTCCTCCTTGGAATCCTTCAAGGATTTGTCGGCAAGCTTCTGTGCACTAAGCAATGCGTTATGCACACTGTCCTCGTCCTGTCTGTACTCTTCGATTCGCTTCATCAAAATTTCCAGTTTTCCGAGAATCTCTGCTTTTTCCTTTTTAAGACCCTCTACCGTTTCAACTACGTCATCAATGAAGTTATCCACCTCATCGCAACGGTAGCCGCCTATACTTGCTTTTTTAAAGCTAACATTTTTAATTTGGTCAACCGTAAGCATATATAACTCCCCTATCTGAATTGTTTGATTAAAATCCTGTACTTGCCCTTTTTGCTGACGCTGCCGTCAAACTGTACTATAAATTTACCGTACCCTCTGACGGATATTTTATCACCGCTGCAAACCTTACAATCGGTATTATATATTACTTCAAAATTTCTTGCAACCAAGCCTGATATCACTGCCTGCTGAGCCTTTGTTCGGCTGAGCTTTGTCATTGCACCGACTACATTGTCTATTCTGAGTGATGAAACCGTACACTCCCGCTCTTCAAAATCCTGCACTGCCGCTTGAAAATCCGCCGTATTATCAACGAATGTAACTCCGACTCTGCCGATTTTTCTTATCTGCGATTTAACATACTGTTCAAGGTCGGACTTTACAAAGAAGGATGCAATACCCTCCCCGACCACGATATCTCCCACAACCTCCCGTTTAATTCCGAGAGCCATAAGTGAGCCTAAAAAGTCACGGTGTGAGAGCTTGTCAACAGCTCGAAACTTAGCATTAATGCAGGACATCGGAAATTCCGAATTTTCGGGCTTCATATACTGAGGATACACGCAAAGCATAACCCTTGTCGCTCCCTCATAGCCGCCCCAAAAGCAATAATCCGAGATACCGTTTTTAACCATTACATCAAGTGCAAGCTTTGCTTGACGTTCGTTTAAAAAATCGGAATAATACGGCTTGAAGTGCTTATCCGAAAGGCCGATTAAATCGGTAATGTGAAGAACAAGCTGTTTTTCCTCATCACTCAAGCTGTTTATCTCAAGCATAGCTTACAGATAAACGCCGCTGCTTTCAAGCTGGTCAAGCAAATCGTCGCCTGTCATATCGACACCGCTCGGTATGATAATAAATGTGCTTGTTGCAACACGCTTGATTTTTCCTCTGCTTGCGTAAGCCGCACCGCTTAAGAAATCTATAATTCTTCTGGAATTGTCCTTATTTGTGTTTTCAAGATTGAGCACAATAGTATGCTGTTTCATAAGCTCATCGGCTATTGCTCTTGTTTCGTCACTGAAACGGTCGGGCTTGAAGAGAACAACCTGTAATTTTGTTGTAGTGTTTATATTCACTACCTTATTGCCTGCTCCGCCGATAAAGGGGATTCGAGGTGTTTCTCTGGGAGTAGGCTCTTCCTCGTAGTAATCGTCGTCATCGTCCTCTTCGATTTCCGAAGCTTTTTCATCGTCATACTTATCGTCGTATTCAAACTCGTCATCCGGAGTATTCCACATCTGTTTAATTTTATCAACAAAATTGCTCATAAATTAAATCTCCTTGTAAATTCTCTTTCCAAACAATGCGGAACCGACTCTTACCATATTGGCTCCGCAAAGAATAGCCTCGCTGTAATCGTCAGACATTCCCATTGAAAGATAGTCCATAGAAATATTATCTAATTTTTTAGCTGAAATGTCAATAAAAAGACGGTGCATATTCTCAAAATATTTACAAACTTGTGACTTGTCGGTGCAAATCGGGGGGATTGCCATTAATCCTTTCACAGAAATGCCCTTCATATCCTTTACGGTGTATAGTAATTCTTCAAGCTTTTCGGGCATGACACCGGATTTATTCTCTTCTCTGCCGATATTTACCTCAAGCAAAATGTTCATAGTTTTATTGTGAAGCTGTGCCTGACGTGCAACCTCTGTCGCAAGCTTTACGCTGTCAACAGACTGAATAAGAGAAACCTTGTCTATAATCTGACGCACCTTGTTTGACTGCAAATGACCTATAAACTGTAAATCGCACTTGTCAAGATTGTAATCATCGTATTTTGACAAAAGCTCCTGTACTCGGTTTTCGCCGATGTATTTAAGTCCGCAGTCAACGGCATGATTAATAACATTTGCATCAACCGTTTTCGTAGCCGCAAGGAAGATAATATCTTCTCTGCTGCGACCGCTTTTTATTGCCGCCTCTGCTATATTATTTTCAATTACTTTGTAATTATATTCAACATTTGAAAGCTTTTGCTCCAAATCACTTGATAATTTTTCCATCGTGCAGCTCCTTTCCTTGTACAACAACCTCATCATGCAGGGACACCGTTTTACCGTTGAGCAGTGCAGAGCTTGTTGTGTCGGGGTCACAAATAACAAACTCTTTATCGGAGTATATTATATTAACCTGAACGAAATTAAGCTTTCTGCCCGATAAAACGTACACACCCTGAACCTTTTCCTCATAAGGACCTCCTATTACATTTCCGCTTTCGTCATATTCGTAGTATGTAATATAATCCTCATGGATTGCTGTTCTTTTTATTTTCAAACCACTGTATGTGTTGGTTTTTATTGTTATATCCTCTTCTCTGATATCTGCCAAATCTCCGTCCATATAGTCGCATTTGATAACCAACAGACCGTCCTCTGTTTTTGACGTTTGATTTACCGAAACGACTGTGCCGGGAATTGTACCCGAAATAACCTTCGGAATGGAAACCTCAACTGAGCCGCTGCCCGTTGAAACAGCCAAAGCCTGCTCGCTTGTTACGGGGCACAGCAGATACCAATTCAGTGATGTAATAACCTTTCCGACAGCCGTTGAGGGAGGGTCCTTCTTCACAAAGCTTTGCATATCCCCTGCCATAAGGCTTGTCACGTTATCGTAACTGATTGATTTTTCATAGCCGTCAACGCTCGAAACGAAAACTCCCGATTTCCCGCTTTTAACCTCACCTATTCCGTCTGAAACGCTTATTGCATCAAGCTCCGATTCAAGCTGAGCAATTCTCGTTTCAAAATTCGCCGAACCGCCCGTTATAACCATTCTTTCGTTAAAAAGCTGAAGCAAATCAAGCTTTGACTGTCTTGCAAGCTCATAACGGTTGCCTTGAATCTCTGTTTTATAAGACGTAATGTTATTTCTTATCTGTGCATCGACAGTGTCGAGGTCAACAAACATATTGTTGTCGGCATTGCTCATTTGCTTGAGAAGCTGTAATTCCTCGTTAATGCTGTTGTACTGCTGCCAGTTGTTTACGTCTGTTTCCGTTTTAAAAAGCTTTGCCACAGTACCGCCTGCGTTCACCTTTTCGCCGTCATCAAGAACATAAGCAAGGATTCCGTCCTTTGAGGTTTGAACGTATTCCTCTTCCCTTACAGCTATCGCATTAACCTCAATATAGTCATTTATTTCAAACTGCTCAGCCTCTTCCGTTTCTATCATTGTAAAATTTGAAGTATAAACAAGCATAGAAACATAAGTCAAAACAAGCAGTGTAAAAGCCACACCCAATATTCTTCCTATCGGAAGCCTTTTCTTTTTCTTGGGACGGTATCTCTTTTTTCGGGGAGTTTCTTCGTTCTCCTCTTCCTCGGAGATATCGTTTGTATATTCGTAATCTGACATCATTTCACCTATTTTCTCTTTATGGGCAATAACATTTCTAAACTGTATAAACCCTCGGTCGGATTTTCGGGAGTATATATTTTCAACAAAGCATACTGCCCCCAAGTTTTTAATTCAACTCATTCTCCGCATACTCAATCGCAGAATTTGCCAAATCCTCGTATTTTTCAAATGTATCAATATCAAACCACTTTATCTCTTCATCTCGCATAAACCATGTAAGCTGTCGCTTAGCGTATCTGCGTGATTCCATTTTCAGCTTATCGAGTGCCTGCTCAAGCGTTGCTTCGCCGTTAAAGTACGGAATAAGCTCTTTGTAGCCGATAGCCTTTTGTGCCGTCATACTGCACTCCTTGCTTAACACCGATTTTGCCTCGTCAATTAATCCCTGTTCAACCATTACATCAACACGCTTGTTGATTCTGTCGTAAAGAAATTGTCTGTCGTTTGCTTTAAGACCGATTTTAACCGCCTTATAAGGCGATTCCTCCAGACGTGAACGGCGGTTTTGCTCTGTCATTGTTATGCCCGTGGTTTTGTAAATTTCAATCGCTCTTATAATTCTTTTCAAATTATTCGGGTGCATACGCTCTGCCGTTTCGGGGTCAAACTCGGCAAGCTCGTCAATTAATTTTTGAGCACCAAGCTGCTTCGCCCTCTCTTCAAGCTCTTTTCTCAAAGCGTAGTCGGCATTATCCTCGGAAAAGGAGATGTTATTGAGCAAGGAGCTTACATAAAGTCCCGTACCGCCTACGATAATAGGAAGCCTTCCCCTGCTTCGAATATCCTCAATTTTTTCCTTTGCAGCCTCCACATACTGAGCCACACTGAAGCTTTCGCTCGGAGAGAGAAAGCCTACAAGCCAATGCGGAACACCGCACATTTCTTCCTCTGTCGGCTTTGCCGTTGCGATATCCATATCCTTATAAATCTGCATGGAATCGGCAGAAATAACCTCACCGCCGAAACGCTGTGCAAGCATCACGCCAAGCCTTGTTTTCCCCGATGCGGTAGGGCCGACAACGGAAATAAGCGGTATTTTGTTTTGATTGTTCATATCGTCACACCCTGCCGAATTGTTTTTCTATTTCTCTTCTCGTGATAACTATCGAAGTAGGTCTGCCGTGAGGGCAGTAATTGTAATTTACGTCCTCACCCAAGCTGTTGTACAGACGAATAAGCTCCTCGGGCGAGCTTAAATCTCCGCCCTTTATCGCACTTCTGCAAGCGATATTGTGATAGAGCCAGTCTGTGTATTCGCTTGAAATATCCTTTTTATTGTCGAGAATATGGTCTGCCATTTCTTCGACTGTTGCGGGAATATCAAACGCATCTATAAATGACGGAGCGGAACGCACTAGCACCGTACCTCCGCCGAAATCATCAATTTCAAAGCCCGATTCAAGCATTAAATCCTTTTTCTCCAAAAGGCTGTTGTACTGCTGTTTTGAAAGCGTTACGGCTATCGGCTCCAAGAGATACTGTGCAAACTTCTGTCCGCTTTCACTCTTCAATCTTTCGTAAATAATACGTTCATGCAAAGCATGCTTATCCACAAGAACAAGCTCGTTGTTCCTCTCTATGATTATGTAAGTGGAGAAAGTCTCCCCGACATATCTGATTTTATCACAGTCGGTCGGAATAATAGGTTCAATCGTGTCGGAAGCTTCGTTTTCGTCCTGTTCAACCTTTGAATTCTCGGATTTACTGTCGATAATATTTTCAATATATTCATTACTATCGCACATTTGAGCCTTTTCCCGAACGGTTTCCTGTGCAAAAAGCTCCGAGGACGCCGTGTTGTTTAAAGCTTTTGAATTATCCGAAATATTCTCCGATTCCATATCTTCTTCAACGGAAATATCTATGCTTGCATATTCGGACGATTTCGGTTCTTCCTTTTCCTTTGGACGATTATCTCCGATAACGATCGGGTCTGTTATGTAGTCATTTACCATGTCGATAGGTTTATTCTCAACAGGTACAACACCGTAATGCCCGATAAAGCTCTTTTCAGCTTCGCTCGGCTTATCATTCCCGTTTGCGGCGTTTTTTTCCGCACCCGTGGGGGCGTTCTCATTTGAAATATCCTCCAAAACGGATCTGTAATTTTTCACAGCCGTTTTGCTTATCTGCTCCCGTTGTGACGGTCTTACAATAGGGGTATTTTTTAT
>JBGVDU010000069.1:0-2737 GCA_045119555.1 Acutalibacteraceae bacterium
CGGAAGCGGTAACAATCAAATCGGGCAGACTTGCCGCAGATGCACCCGTTGAAGCTTTAAACGCAGGCTCGGGAGGTAATGTTTCGGCAACGGAAATAAGCGTTCTTGTTACACCAGTTGCGGAGATTGACTATATTAAAAATGATTATAAATTGGAAAACGGAAGTGATGACGAATCCGATGAACAGCTCAGAGAAAGAGTTCTCGACAGCTATGTACACATTCCGAACGGCACCAATAAAGCTTTTTACATAAAGACTGCAATGGAGGTAGCGGGTGTAACTGCCGTTGGAGTTATTCCTCAGAATAGGGGAATGGGAACAGTCGATGTGTTTATTATGACTGAGGACGGCAATCCATCGCAGGAAATTTTGGACGAGGTAAAGGCTCGCTTAGACGAGCAAAGGGAAATAAATGTGGATATTTCCGTATCAACACTTACTAAGAGCGGTGTCAGCATTTACGGCGTTGTAGGCTTAAAGGACGGTTATGATGTGAATATTGTCAGTGCAAATTGCATTGCCGCCGTAAAAGAATATTTCAGTTTGCTCGGAGCGGGTGAAAATGTATATTTGTCTGATATCGGTGAGTATCTCGAACGTGTTGAAGGCGTTGAAAACTATACGTTTCAGACAAATCTCTGTAAGGATATTGAAATATCACCAAATGCGATTGCCGTGCCGAATACGATTTTGATTACGGGGCGTGATTATTGATGACTGCAATACAGCGATTGATTAAAGCTTTACAGCCGCTTTCTCTTTATTCCTTGAAAATTTACACATCGGTGTACAAGGAGCTTGAAAGCTATTCAGTGGCTCTTGATGTGCTCGACGAAATTATGGACGAGTATATAAGAGAAGGCTTTATTGATACGGCAAACGATTACGGTCTGTCGCTTTATGAGAAATTATACGGAGCGGAGCGAACGGATTTAACACTTGAACAGCGTAGAGAAATGCTGATTCAAAGAATAAATTTGAATGTTAACGATAATACTCTGAGCGGAATTAAGAGATTCTTTTCGTCATTGGGCTTAAAATGTGAGATAAGGGAAAATCCGCATATATTTGATTTGTACATTCTGCCGTTGACGGGGGAATATACAAGCCTCGAGCAGGAATACATCATTGAAAAAGCAAGGGATTTTTTGCCGTGCCATCTAACATTTACCATAGATTTCAGAAGCATTGATTGGCATGGCTTGCAGCAGCTTGATTTGACATTTGCCGAAATAGATGCAAAGCAGATGTCATGGAACGATTTTGAAAAATATTCGGGAGGATAAAAAATGGCATCAACTTTTAAAACAACTAATTTGGGATTGAGTAATTGGCTTGAAACCGATAAGCCGACAAGAAGTGATTTTGTCAGCGACAACGTGATTATCGACAACAGCTTGGGTGCTCATTTAAACGATACAACACTGCACTTGACACAGGAGGAGAAAAATCAGCTCAGTGAGCCGTATATTTTTGATATCTTGCAGGGAACGGGCGAAGAATCACGGACGATTGAGCTGTTGTTTACGCCAAGGTTGGTGATGTATTATGCTGTTGACAAACCGTTGATTGAAAACTCGGACACAGGCAGTACGGTAAACGGCGGTGTTTCGGCATATACCTACGGCTCAAGCGGAGGCATTTCCATAGCCGATAAAAAAATAATACTCACCCACGGGACAGTTGACGGAGTGGAGTATAATCTCAATAACTCGGAATGTCAATATATATTGGTGGGATTCAGATAAAATGTGAAATGTTAAAGTTGTAAAATAATAAAATAATTCAAAAGGGGGACGGAGGCTTGCCGTTCTCCTTTTTGTATATTGACAAATTAGTTAGTTTGTGCTAACATAATTAAGGTTAGAAGAAACTAACTTACAAAGAATAATTCAATTTACCTTGCAAATAATAGTGTTGCTTTATATCAAAAATAAAAATCCAATTTTGAAAAGGAAGATTTCTATGAGCCTGTATGAGAGAAAAGATTATATGGAAAAACTGCTTGTTGAGCATTGTGCACCAACCTTGGCATCACTGAAAACAGGCAATCTTTTTACTGTTGCTTATGACAGTGCAGAACAGCTTGATGAGCTTGTTAATTTATGGAATGAATATTTTTCATCAAAAGGCGTAACGGTTGCTGTGTTAAAAAAGAGTGAATATAAGGCAATGCTTTATGTTTACAGGAAAGAAAAGCTGAAAATTGATCTTAACAGAACAGGTGTAAATGCTTTTCTGAAATCCTGCGGCTACAAAAGCACAGACGTAGATTTCGCCGTTGAATACTTGAAAAAAAGACTTGAAAAAAGCATGGATTTTCCGCATGAAATAGGCTTGTTTTTAAGCTATCCTTTAGAAGATGTAACCGCCTTTATAAAAAACGGCGGAAGAAATTGTAAATTTACAGGCTATTGGAAAGTGTACTGCAACGAAAGCGAAGCGGAAAAAATCTTCGCAAAATTCAATAAATGTAAAACACTCTACCAAAAGCTGTGGCAACAAGGTCAAAGCGTATTACAACTAACAGTAGCCTAAAAATTGCAGTAAAGGTAGAGGGATAAAAGAAAAAATGAAAGAATAAAAGTAGAAGAAAAAATAAATAAACAAAGGCGGCCGAAGTTCGCCGAGATGAAAGCGAGCGACTTGAAGCCCTACGGGCTTCACCCAGAGCGAGCGGCAAAGGACTAAAGTAGACAGACAAAAGTCCGCCTAATTGACATAGGGGGTGTAGG
>JBGVDU010000070.1:0-2743 GCA_045119555.1 Acutalibacteraceae bacterium
AAATCAAAGCGTGTATTTTTAATAGTCCTCGACAGCGTAGGAATCGGCGAATTACCCGATGCCGAAAAATTCGGCGATTGTGGCTCGAACACTCTTCGTGCCATTTCCAAATCAAAGAAGTTCGATATCCCCACATTAAAATCACTTGGTTTACAGAATATCGACGGGGTGGATTATCTTGAAAGCGTTAAAAATCCCCTCGCCGCTGTTGCGAGAATGCGTGAAAAATCAAACGGAAAGGACACCACTGTCGGACATTGGGAAATCAGCGGAGTTATCTCCGAAAAGCCTTTCCCTACTTATCCCAACGGTTTTCCGAGTGAGGTTATTAACGAATTTGAAAAGCAAACGGGCAGAAAAATCCTATGTAACAAGCCATATTCGGGAACTGCCGTCATCAACGACTATGGTGAGGAGCATTTGAAAACAGGTTCACTCATCGTCTACACAAGTGCGGACAGCGTTTTCCAAATCGCCGCACATGAGGATATTGTTCCGCCCGAACAGCTTTACGAATACTGTCGCACTGCGAGAAAAATTCTTACGGGAAAGCACAGTGTCGGAAGAGTTATTGCCCGTCCTTTTATCGGTGAAATCGGAAATTTCAAGAGAACCTCCAACCGTCACGATTTTTCGCTCGAGCCGCCGACAACAATGCTTGATTGTCTTAAAGAAAGCGGCTTTGACGTAATTTCTGTCGGAAAGATTTTCGATATTTTCGCAGGAAAAGGCATTACCGAAAAGCATTTGACTAAAAACAACGCCGACGGAATGTCCGTAATTGATACGATTTTTGAAACGGATTTCAACGGTTTGTGCTTCGTGAATCTTGTCGATTTCGATATGCTCTTCGGTCACAGAAATGATATTGACGGCTATGCCAATGCACTGACGGAGTTTGACCGTTGGCTAAGCAAATTCATCAAAAAGCTAAAGGACAGCGACATTTTAATGATTACCGCCGACCACGGCTGTGACCCGTCCACCGCAAGCACCGACCATTCACGGGAGCATACGCCGTTTATCGCCTTCGGAAAAAATATTAAACCTGTAAATTTAGGCACACGAAGCAGCTTCGCCGATATCGGTGCGACCGTTCTCGATATTTTCGGCATTGACGGAAATATCAGCGGAGAAAGCTTTTGGAAAAATATTAAAGGAAGTGAATAAGCTATGACAAAATGCGAACTTATGGAGCTTGCAAAAGAGGCGACGAAAAACAGCTACTCACCATATTCAAAATTCAGAGTGGGTGCGGCTTTGCTTTGTAAGGACGGCTCCGTATTTTTAGGCTGTAATATTGAAAATGCTTCCTTTGGAGCAACAAACTGTGCAGAACGAACGGCGATTTTTTCTGCGATAGCAAACGGAAACAGAGAATTTTCAATGATAGCAGTTGTCGGCACATCGGACGGAAAAATCACCTCCTACACTCCCCCATGCGGAATATGCCGACAGGTTTTGAGTGAATTTTGCGGCAAGGATTTTAAAATAATTTTATCAAACGGCAATGAAATCAAAGTCCTTACAATGGAGGAAATTCTGCCGTTTCCGTTCGATGAATTTTAACTGAGCCATTACCACCAGTGAAATATCCTCCTGCCCACATAGCCAGATACAGTATTGATTCTTTGAATTACTGCTTCATTTTATATGAGGAATCACCCTTCAATTATACTAATCTGCTCACTGACAGACATGGCACAACCGATACCGACAAGTGTATATAATCTTTTCCTACATGACCTAACAGCATTTCCATTTCATTGCTACCGCATATTTGTATGATTATTTCTCTTGTTCTTTTTGTTTTTTGCTATTTTTCCAGACGATACCGATTTCGATATTCTATTATTCATACTACTGTGTTTTAAATCATATATGTTATGTAATTCTTAATTTATTTAGTTTATGGTTTTATTATAAACTAAAATTTGAGGGAAAACATTATTATCCACCCCCCAAGTCTGAAAATTTTGACCACACATTACAGAGAATAAAAATTGAATCGAATAAAAAATCACCCCGATGGAAATACTATCTCTCGGGGTGATTTGCTTATGCAGTATGATGATTTACATGATTTAATAAGGCACAGCAGCAGTACACGTCAATATTTTCTCTCTCTGCCCGTAAATATCCAGATATCTCTGCACAAATACAATTACGATATTCACAACGCTGAGGAACTTCGCAGGAAAATTGATATTATTGAAAACTATGAATATCACTGCAAATTAAGTAACGGGAAAATTTAATCTATCTAATCGCATTAACATTTCAATAACTACGTTCAAAACAAAAATGCAAAAAACGCAATGTCGATTCAACGAGCATTGCGTTTTTTGCTTGCGAAAGGGCTGTATAACGGTGCGTACCGGTAAGTCAGATACCGTCCCCGACACCTTTAGAACATCATTTACAGCCTGCCCCGGTGATTGTACGTCCATCTTGATACATAGATCAGCCATAACAGTTCCTCCGACTATTCCTTTAAGAAGTTGGATGCCCACCCAATATTGATAATTACTTCTTTGTCATCAACAGCATCGAACCGTTCCGCAAAATCGGTCTTGATACTATCATAAACGCTGGTTGGGATTTCTGCGCTTAATGGGTGGTCACCAATGAACTCCAAAATGTATTTGCCGTCTACCACCAAGAAATGGATCTCTTTGGTGTTTGCTTTCGGGAACTGCTTGTTGGCATTTGCAAGATAAATGAGCTTAATAATTTCGATCAC
>JBGVDU010000071.1:0-5116 GCA_045119555.1 Acutalibacteraceae bacterium
AAAAATTTCCAATTCTTGGGGACTGATGCCGCTTTCAAGAATCTTTTCAAACTTTACCGTTTCCCTATGGATAACATCGCACTTTTCAAGTGCTTTCAATGTAAGTACAATTTTTTTCAGTCTTGCATCGTGTTCCACAGAAACTCTCTCAATAAAGCCTTTTTTCTCCATCAAAGAAATAATGCTCGAGCAGGTTGAACGGCGAACAGAGAATTCAAACTCAATGTCTTTCTGAAACACGTCTTCATCTCTGTGATCATAAAGATACATAATCAGCCAACGGTTTATGGCAGTTATATCCTCATCATCGACTTCCGTCCTGCAATTTGCTCTCGTAGCACGCTTTATGCAGTTTGATATTTTTTGCAGCTCTCTTCCCAAGAACCTATCCTTTTCGTCCACATAATCACCTCACAAAACAAAAATGTTAGCAAGCGAACTGTTTCAACCCTAACAGTTCGCTGACTAACATTATAAATCTATTTCCGAAATAAGTCAATCTGTTTAAAATTAAAGATTTAAATTTTATGTTGTAGTGATTATAAATAAGAAGTTAAACGAATTTATGTGCAATTTTACAATAAAATCCATTCCCAACACATACAGTTTGAAGAAAGCCATTTGAACCCAATAAACTATTTGCAAAAGAAAAAAGGAACAACAAACCAACCATAAACAACATACCAATAACAAAAAAGTATCTGACGATTATAACCGTCAGATACTCCGGGGAGAACCACTGTCAGCAGGTTCTCCCCATTCAGACTGCATGGAAATGCAAAAATTCCTTTAGTACCCCTCTCCGCTGAGTGGAGTATAAAGGGGTTTCGCTCACTGCGGTGAGCGACCAAAGGCTCTGCCTTTGGAATCTGCAAGCCTTTGAAAAGGCTTGAGCGAAACTTTAATAGTGTGTTATTACAAAATATTTTTAAGCTCCAACGCATTATTCAAAACAGTTACTCCATATTTTCTCAGAACTTCTGCTCCCTGATGCCCCTTTGCTATCAGCACACAATCCGCACCCACTTTTTGTGCTGTTTCGTAGTCATGGTACATATCTCCTATGAAAAGCGTTTCCTTTGGATTAAGTCCGTACTTTTTAACCACCTTCAATGCCCTCTCGCTTTTATCTCCGCAGTCGATATCGTCCGAGCCCGACATGAAATTGAAGCTTTTATCCAAGCCGAAAGCCTTTAGGCTGTTTTTAAGTCTTGAGCTTTCAAAGCCCGAAATAACGGCTTGATTATAACCCTTTTCTGCGTTGTAGGATATCATCTCTCTAACCTCGGGAAAAACCTGCAGACTTTCGGAAAGCAATTCATAATTCGCAATAAAACGCTCCGCAATTTCAGAAAAATCGTAATCTGCCATGTTGAAAATTTTATTGTAAAAATTAATTATCGGCATTTCACATTCTTTAAGGTAATATTCAAGAGTTATCGGAGGCTTGCCGTAGGATTCCAGAACTAAATTTTCCGCATCTACCGCAAGCTGTGCATCATCTATAATTGTGCCGTTGTAATCCCAAATTACATTTTTATATTTCATACATTAACTCCCGTTTTTTCGGAAACAGCCTGTTCGGCAGGGGGTCCGGTTTGATTTTTGTTATCACTCGGTTCAACGTACGGAACAAGCTTTTTCTTTATGGACATTCCGTTGTAGTTAATTTTGAACTTAACCTTTCCCGTCATTTTTTGCCTGCACTTGCCACAATAAAGCGTTGCTGTAAATGTTTTGTTTCTCAAAAGCCAATGCGTAAGTGATCGCATTTTTCCGCCGCATTTATCGCAAGTAAAATTAAACTCATCCTTATTGACGAGCGGGTCGTTGATGTCTGTCAAGTAGTACGATTTAAATGTCAATCTGTAATGCAAAGCCGCAGATGTTTCGATGTGCTCATTAAATTTTTCGGGCTGATACAGCTTTTGAAAAATTGTCATGGAAAGCATACTGTCCTGCAAGGCTCGGTGCTGAACCATGTCTGATGTATCAATCCCAAGCAACTCCGCCGCAGGTGCAAGTCCAAGCTGCTGACCTGCATTGTAAACGTCGAGAACGTCTGCACAGTAGTACTGCAAATCGCAGTAGGAACTTATGTAATCAATACGATTTGTCTTGTCATAATACTCGGTATTCTCCATTATGGCGAGGATATCGCATGTTCCCCACGTCATCAGCAAATCCTTGCCGAGAAATTTTTTAAATTTGCTCAAAACGTGAGTATATGTAGCACCGCCCGCCGCAAGCTCTTCATTACTTATATTCGTAAGCTCCTTGACTTTACCCGAAAGCTTTTTAGCTATTTGCGGAGTTACAAGCATGGAAAAAGTGTCTATAACCTCAAAGTCATCGTTAAACTTTACCGCACCAAACTCTATTATTTCGCTCATAAAGCCTTTTTTCTTTTTACAGTAAGAGCTGTTCCACTCCAAATCAAGCACTACAAAATTCAATTACATCACCCTACTAAAATATACAATAAACTTTTTAATAATATTCTTAAACAGAAAGCCTGTTTTTACAACGGCTTTCAGAATCACCGTTTGCGGCTGAATATAATCCGATTTAATTTTTTTCGATTATAAAAAAACTGTTTTTGATTTTACGTTACTCTTGCTCCCAATGCTTTAGCCGATATATTGCAAGCATTTATAAAATAACGGAAATTCGGAGCATTGAATAATTTTATTTCTTCTACAAAAAGCTATTTTCTAACATATCACTTTCAATTTAAGAATAACATTACAAAAATTAAAATAAACACCCAATATGGGCGAAACCGCCGCATTGCTTTGAGTTTTTTCAAAGCAATACGGGCGGAAAATTCAATTTTACCTCCAACCACCTAAGCTATATCGGCAGTCGGTACAATATATTATTTATATGCAAAAGGAATTACTTTTTGAACTGCTTCTTCATTCTCTGCTCCTTGCTGAGAATTGTCTTTCTGATTCTGATGCTCTTCGGAGTTACCTCCACGAGCTCATCCTCTGCAATAAACTCAAGGCTCTGGTCAAGGCTGAGAATTGTCGGCGGAGTAAGCTTTAAGGCATCATCGGAGCCCGAAGCACGAGTATTTGTGATATGCTTCTTTTTGCAGATATTTACAGTCATATCCTCACTCTTTGGGCTTGCACCTACAACCATTCCCTCATATACGGGAACACCCGGGCCTATAAACAAACGTCCTCTTTCCTGAGCTGCGAAAAGACCGTAGCCTGTGGATTCTCCCGTTTCATGGGCGATAAGAGAGCCCTGTCTGCGTGAAATGATTTCGCCCTTATAAGGCTCATATCCGTCAAACACATGGTTCATGATACCGTTTCCGTTTGTGTCGGTAAGGAACTCGGAACGATAACCCATAAGTCCTCTTGCGGGGATTTTGAACTCAATGTGAGTTGTACCGCCCTCTCTGCTGCCCATATTGATAAGCTCAGCCTTTCTTGAACCGAGCTTCTCCATAACGGCACCTGTATAAGAATCCGGAACCTCGATGATAAGATACTCAATAGGCTCATGCAAAACGCCGTCTATTTTCTTATAAATAACGGTAGGACGTGAAACCTGGAACTCATAACCCTGACGACGCATCTGCTCAATGAGAATTGAAAGATGAAGCTCACCTCTGCCCGATACTCTGAATGTATCTGCGGAGTCTGTTTCCTCAACTCTCATTGCAACATTTGTTTCTACCTCTTTGAAAAGTCTTTCACGGATATTACGGGAAGTAACGAACTTACCCTCTTTACCTGCAAAAGGACTGTTGTTTACAATGAACATCATAGAAACAGTAGGCTCATCAATCTTTATAAAAGGCAAAGGCTCAATGCAATCAACAGAGCAAGCTGTTTCGCCGATATTAAGGTCTGCAATACCGCTTACCGCAACGATATCACCAAGTGCGGCACTCTCTGCTTCAACTCTCTTAAGTCCCTCAAACTGATAAAGCTTAGCAATTTTAACATTTCTTACACTGCCGTCTTTTTGACAAAGTGCAACCTGCTGACCAACCTTAACGCTGCCCCTCTCCACTCTGCCGATACCGATTCTGCCAACGTAATCATCGTAGTCGATATTTGAGAAAAGGAGCTGCAAGCCGCCGTCAATATCTCCGCTCGGAGCAGGAATTTCTTCAAGAATCTTATCAAAAAGCGGCTTCATATTTTCACCCGGAACATCGGGATCGAGAGTAGCGTAACCGTCTCTACCCGAAGCGTAAACAACGGGGAATTCAAGCTGATCCTCGTCAGCACCGAGCTCGATGAACAAATCGAGAACCTCATCAACGATCTCAGCAGGTCTTGCACCGGGACGGTCGATTTTATTAACAACAACAAGCGGTTTTTTACCCAATCCGAGAGCTTTTTTCAAAACGAATCTTGTCTGAGGCATACAACCCTCGAAAGCATCAACGAGGAGCAAAACGCCGTCAACCGTCATAAGAATACGCTCAACCTCGCCACCGAAATCGGCATGGCCGGGAGTATCTACGATATTGATTTTTGTATCCTTATACATTACCGATGTATTTTTTGAAAGGATAGTAATACCTCTTTCACGCTCAAGGTCGTTGCTGTCCATTACACGCTCTGCAACGGTTTCATTCGCTCTGAATGTACCGCTTTGTAAAAGCAACTGATCGACAAGTGTAGTCTTACCATGGTCAACGTGTGCGATTATTGCGACATTTCTAAGATTTTCTCTTGTACCCACATTCCTTACCTCTTTTACTTATAATTTAACTGAGTAATTATATCACATAAAACAAGTGTTTTCAACAGGAAATGACACACTGAAATAAAATTGGTTATTTACTACTATTTTATACTAAAACAGAGGGAAGTTTTTTTGTAACTCTCATCAAACTTTCGCTAATTCTATTTTTTCCTTCGGTAGCACTATTTAAGTTTCGCTCAAGCCTTTTCAAAGGCTTGCAGATTCCAAAGACAGCGTCTTTGGTCGCCGCTCGCAAGCGGCGAAACTCCTTATACTCCACTCAGCGGAGAGGGGCACTAAAGGAATTTTCACACTTTCGTGCAGTTTGAACGGGGAGAACCTGCTGACAGTGGTTCTCCCCGGAGTATCTGACGGTTATAATCGTCAGATACTTTTT
>JBGVDU010000072.1:0-5855 GCA_045119555.1 Acutalibacteraceae bacterium
CCTGCTGACAGTGGTTCTCCTCGGAGTATCTGACGGTTTGTGCAACATTTATTGCAGACATATCATTGCAAACAACAGCCAAAATCGTTTAACCGCTTATATTCTTGTATAATTCTTTCACCCTTGGTAACAATAACCGTAATAAAAAGAGGTGAACGTATGTTTAAGTTTATTAAGAAGATAGAGAGTTTTTACAAGCCGCCGCAGCATCCGAGGGAGAGTAAGCCTAATACTATGATTAGCAAAAGCTTACAGGAGAATTTGAATACGCTTAGGAGCATGTTTGACGGTTCATCGGACTTTACTGTGAAAAACATCAGCTTAAAGCTGAGCGACGGCAGAGTAAACATTGCTGTTATTACAATGGAAGGTATGGTTAATAAGGAAACTCTTGCCCTCAGTGTCACGAATCCTATCTCCGAATACAACGAAGTTACTTTTTCAACCTCGGACATTTTCACTCTGATTCAAACCGATATTTTGACGTGCAGTGAACAGGTTGTTATTAATTACCTCGAAGAAGTAACCTCATTTATTATGTCAGGCTTTGCGTGTATTCTTGTTGACGGATATTCACAAGGACTTGTTATCGGTGTTCAAGGTTTTTCGTTCAGAAGTGTTTCGGAACCTGAAACGGAGGTGGTTCAGAGGGGCTCTCGTGAAGGCTTCGTTGAGCCACTGAGAATAAATATGTCACTTGTTCGCAGACGCTTGAAAAATACTAACTTGAAGTTTGAAACCATGACTATCGGTTCGGTTTCTCGAACCGATATCTGTTTGTGTTACTTAACCGATACTGTTTCCTCGGATATATTAAATGAATTAAAAAAACGTCTTGGCAAGGTGAATCTTGATACACTGTTCGCTTCGGGGTATCTCGTTTCATATCTCGACGATAACGGCGACAGGCCGCTTTTTTCGGGTGTCGGAGTGACAGAGCGACCCGACACCGCTTGTGCGAAAATTTGTGAGGGCAGAATCATAATTCTTGTTGACGGAACCCCGAGTGCACTTGTTGTACCTCACTTAATGGTAGAAAATTTCCAAACGCTTGACGACTACTCAAACCGCCCGTATTTCGCAACTATGACGAGATGGCTCAAATATATAGCCTTCGCAATTTCGGTTCTGTTGCCCGGATTTTATGTAGCGATTGCTACCTTTAATCCAGAATTTTTCCCAAGTCAGCTTTTAACAAAGGTTGCAACGTCAATTTCCAAAACGCCGTTTTCGGTGTTTGCGGAAGTTTTGCTCTTTACATTTATATATGAAATTATGAGAGAAGCGGGACTTCGGCTTCCAAAAACCTTGGGTCACGCAGTAAGTATAATCGGAGGTCTTGTAATCGGTGAAACTGCTGTAAATTCGGGTCTGATAGGTGCACCAACCCTTATGATTGTCGCACTCACCGCAATATGCTCCTATGTAATCCCCGATTTGTACGCATCAATAGCACTTCTCCGATTTATGTTCATAATCGTCGGCGGAATTTGGGGAGTGTGGGGAGTAATACTTCTTCTTTGTGCCGTGATTATTAATGTTTGCTCAAAGGACAGCTTCGGCGTTCCGTTCTCGTCACCGATTGCACCGCTGAGTCTGTTCGGACTTCGTGATGTTTTAGTCAGAGCCGATTGGAGAGTGCTCGCAAGACGTCAGGTTCAGGTTCAGGATTTAATTGAATAATTTTTCTCGAAAGGGTCATATTGTAGGATTGGGAGGATAGATAAGGCTATGGAAAAATCAAAGGCAATTTCGCCGTTTCAGCTGTTCAGTGTAATGTTTATAAGCAGTGTGTTTTGCTCAACGATGTACTCACAGTACATGGTTAAAAATATGGATTTGCTGATGTACGCCGTGTCGGCAATTTTAGCAATTCCTGCCTTGCTTTTGATAACAATACCGCTTGTTGTATTTTCAAAGCACACGGAAAATGAAAATATTATAAAGACAATGCAGGCGAAAAAGCCGATTTTAAGCAGAGTTTATACATTTGTATATGCTCATTATTTCATTCATTCGGCAGTTGTTTCGTTGGTCATTTTCTCACTGCTGCTCAGTAATTTTATAAACCCCGGAATTTCGTTTTTTGCTTTTTTCGCATTGACCTTAATTTGCTGTTACTATGCCGCATTTAAGGGGCTTACTTCAATCGCAAGGTCGAGCACAATTTTCTTTGCTGTGACAGTTTTGGCACTCGTTTTTATTTGTCTGTCACTCACCTTTAAAATAAATACGCTTAATTATTCGGAGGTTTTCCTCGAGGACGGAAGCGGAATTTTTGAAAATATTCTTCCGCTCGTTGCTCTGTCGTCATCCGTACCCGCAGTGTTTTTGTTTGTGCACAGAATCAAGGGAGGCATTAAAAAGCCGCTGTACACTTGGATTGTAATTTCCAATATTGCCGTGTTTTTTATAAGCCTTGTATCCTTCGGCGTTCTCGGCGATTTTTTGTACCTAACTCCTTTTCCGTTCTATACGGCAACTCAGTTAACGGAGATAGGTGCATTTCAAAGGCTTGACGTTGTATTTCTGGCTCTTTGGACAATAGGAATGTTCATAAATGTAACGCTTTCCCTCTATGCCTTGAGAGAAACAATTCAAACGTCCTTCCGTGCGGAGAGGGTAAAGTATTTGAATCCCTTGTCGGTTGTTTTAATAGGAATATATTCCTTGATAGCCGTGTCGTGGAATACGCTTAGAAGCTACCTTTTTAATTCAAAAATTATGCTCGTGTTCTTTATAATAACCGCCCTTGTGCTCCCGATTATTGCCCTGCTTGTGACGCGAATTTGGCGAATTAATCCAAAAAAGGCAAAAACAGCCACAGCAGCGATTCTGACAATTTTGATTATTCCGATAATGACAGGCTGTGAAAATGTTCAGCTTTACGAACGCCTGCTGATAAAGGGAATCGGCATTGATAAAACAGAAGAGGGCTACTCCGTTACTGTGCAGTATCTGGATAATTACTCCGAGGAGGAGGGGCAGAGAAATAAGTTTATAAAGGTGACGGGCGATACTATCGGCGATGCCATGGGGAATATCAAAAATTTTTCGGGCAGTGAGCCGTTTTTGGGTCAAAATGTGGCGATAGTTGTAGGCTTTGAAACGGCTAAGGAAAATATGGACGCAACGCTTGATTATTTTATACATTATTGCGATTCCCGCCCGACTGTGAAACTTTATATCAGCGAAACGACAGCCGAGGATATTTTGACCTTTGAAGAATCGGGCGAGCTTGTTCCTATTGATAATTTAAGCAATCTGACCATATCAAAGCTCAGCGATAATAACCTGTTTACTCTGCTGAATTTTATGAATCAATCGAAAAATCCCATGGATACTCCTACCGCCTCGCTTTTAGCGATAAAGAATAATTCGATTACGCTTTCCTCCGTTGCTGTTTTCGGCGGCGAGAGAGGACTTTATAAGCTTGATAAGGATCAGCTTGCCGCGTTCAAAACAGTAAATGCCGTTGCACAGGGCAGTGTTTTGAGCTTTGATGACATTTCGTGCGAAATTATAGACTGTACATCAAGAATAGATGCCGAGGACAGAAACGGTATTCTGAATTTTAAGGTATATGTTGATTTATCCTTTACAGTTCTTGAAAATCCCGACAGAAAGTCCGATGAAGAGATTGAAAGCACAGTTAGGACAAAATTAACCGAAAAAATAACCGATTCAATGGAAGAAACCTTGCACGAAAATAAATGTGATATATATAATCTCGGCAGAAATCTTCGTTGGAATGACTATAAAATATATTCAAATATTGAAAATTACAGTGAAAAACTTACGGAATGTGAATTAGCTGTAAACATCAACTGCAAAACAGTGAATACAATCAACTGAAATTTATTAATTATAGACAAAAAACACCTGCTTGTTTTTTTGAAATTTCTCTTTAAAAAATGAGAAAAATATTGTATAATAAAATGGTAAAGATATAGTTCGGCACAACTGTTGAATTAAATTGAAGGCTTAAATAAAATCGGATGCAATAAAAAAACAGGGTAGGTATCAGTTATGGGTTATACAGTTTCACTTGCTAAAATCATAAATGAATTCTCGTTGGAAATAGTATATACGCCTAAGGACCCCAAGGACGTGTTTGTAAGCTCTCCCGACTACAACAGGCCCGGTCTTGAAATCACGGGTTATCTTGACTATTTCGACAAAAACAGAATTTTGATTATCGGTAAAAAGGAGTATTATTACTTTGAAAAATTGACATCGGAGGAGAGAAAGGAATCACTCGAAAGATTCCTTTCGCTTGCACCGCCTGCAATGATTTTCTGCCGAGGTCTTCAGCCTTTTGACGAGATTAAAGAGGTTGCCGCACGCTACGGCGTTACTATCCTTATTTCCCAGGATGCAACGTCGAGCCTTACGGCTTCGCTTGTATCGCTCTTGAATGTAGAGCTTGCCCCGAGAGTTACACGTCACGGCGTTCTCGTTGAGGTTTACGGTGAGGGTCTGTTGCTCATGGGCGACAGCGGTATCGGTAAGAGTGAAACGGCTATTGAGCTTATCAAGCGTGGACACAGACTTATTGCCGATGATGCCGTTGAAATCAGAAGAGTTTCAAATAAAACTCTGGTAGGCTCATCGCCCGAGAATATTCGCCACTTTATCGAGCTTCGTGGTATAGGCATTATCAATGCACGACGCATTTACGGTATGGGTGCCGTTAAAATGACGGAAAAAATAGATATGGTTATTAACCTTGAGCTGTGGGATAACAATAAGATTTACGACAGAATGGGTATGGATACCGAGTACATGGAGATTCTCGGCAATAAGGTTCCGACTATTACCATTCCTGTAAAGCCGGGCCGAAATCTTGCCGTTATCATTGAGGTTGCGGCGATGAATAACAGACAGAAGAAAATGGGTTACAATGCCGCTAAGGAATTGCTTGCCAACCTCGGTATGGGTTATGAGGTTGACGAAAACAGCGGTAAGAGCAGTATTAGCTGGGAGTGATAATTTATGAAAATCGTAGCCGATACACATACTCATACGATTGCTTCGACTCACGCTTACGGAACGATTAAGGAAATGGTTGAGGAAGCCTCCGCACTCGGTCTTTATGCGATAGCAATTACAGATCACGGACCGAATATGCCCGGCTCTCCGAGAAAATGGTATTTTAATAACCTGTGTGCCATTCCTTCAACTTATCTCGGCGTAAGAGTTTTAAAGGGTGCCGAGGCTAATATTGCCGACTTTGACGGGAATCTCGATATAGACGATTACACCTTGGACGGACTTGAATGGATTGTTGCTTCTCTGCATAATCCAACGCTTGATACAACTAAGCTAAAGCCGACTGTTGAAACGTGCACACAGCTTTACTTGAATGCGGCGGAGAATCCGTATATTAATGTAATAGGTCACTGCGGTACTCCCGAATATGAATTTGACTACGAAAAGGTTATCCCCGTGCTTGCTCAAAAGGGCAAGCTGATTGAAATAAATGACTCAAGCTTCAGACACAAGAAAGGCTCTGTTACAAACTGCATAAAGATTGCAAAAATCTGTAAAAAGGTCGGTGCTCCGATTATCGTAAATACAGACGCTCATTTTATGACAGAGGTCGGCAGAGTGGACGATTCACTTAAAATGCTTGAGGAAATAGGCTTCCCCGAAGAGCTTATTGTAAATTCCTCGGTGGAACGCTTTGAAAAATATTTAAAAGAGCATAATTTACCTTTAAAAGAATAACGGGAGGCAGTATGAATTTAAACGAAAATATAAGCAAAATTATTACCTTGGCAAATGAAAAAAATTGCAGTGTGCTTGAAAATGAACCGCTTTCAAAGCATACAACCTTTAAAATCGGCGGCAAT
>JBGVDU010000073.1:0-3675 GCA_045119555.1 Acutalibacteraceae bacterium
CAAACAGCGCAACTACAACACCATGAAGAACAAGAAGAACGATCCCGACAGACTTGAAATGAACAAGTACTGCAGATTCTGCAAGAAGCATACTCTGCATAAGGAAACAAAGTAACGGAGGATTCAATATGGCTGAAAAGAAGAAGGCCGAAAAGAAAGCAGACGAAACAGTAAAGTCTAAAAAGTCTGATTCTTCGGCAAAAACGGACAAAAAAGCGTCTGATAAAAAGCCATCGGAAAAGAAACCATCAATCTTTTCAAGAATAGCCAAATACTTCCGCGAATGTAAAAGTGAAATCAAAAAAATCGTATGGCCAACACCAAAGGCTACTTTCAAAAACATGGGTATTGTACTCGCAGTTTTGATTGTTGTCGGTTTGTTTGTTTTCGCTCTCGATACAGGTTTCATCGCATTACTCAACCTCATTATGGATGTTTGAGTTTTTAGAGAAATCGCCGAAAGGAATGATATTCTGTGTCTGAGGATTTTAGATGGTACGTCGTTCATACCTACTCCGGTTACGAAAACAAGGTTGCTTCCAACCTTCAAACAACCGTAGAAAACAGAAATCTGCATCATTTGTTTGCCGATATCAAAGTTCCTACGGAAAAGGTTGAGGAGATAGCCGACGGTAAAGTAAAAGAGGTTGAACGCAAGATTTTCCCGGGATATGTATTTATTAAAATGGTGTACACAGACGAGTCCTGGTATGTCGTAAGAAATATCAGAGGCTGTACAGGATTTGTCGGTCCGTCATCAAAGCCCGTTCCGCTTACGGATGCGGAGGCAGAGAAGATGGGCGTGGAAACTCACAGCGTTGAGGTTCCGTACAATGTTGATGATTCCGTAAGAATTATCGACGGTCCTCTTGAGGATTTCGTCGGCATCGTAGAGAAAATCGACATTGAAAACAACAGTGTTCGCGTCATTGTTTCCATGTTCGGACGTGAAACACCGGCAGACCTTGAGTTAGCTCAGGTTGAACCGTTAGAATAATATGAATTTGGAATTAACAGCAAGAAGCTGTTGAGGGGCTTTGTCCCCGCGTGGGAGGAATGAAATTTGTTTAAGCATTCCGCTCTACCACGAATTTTGGAGGTGCAATTAAAATGGCTCAAAAGGTAACAGGATTTATTAAGCTCCAGATACCTGCCGGCAAGGCAACACCGGCACCGCCTGTCGGACCTGCTTTAGGTCAGCACGGTGTCAACATTATGGCGTTCACAAAGGAATTTAACGAACGCACAAAGAATGACGTTGGTATGATCATTCCTGTAGTTATTACAGTTTATGCAGACCGTTCTTTCACATTCATCACAAAGACTCCGCCGGCTGCAGTCCTCATTAAGAAGGCTTGCAACATTAACAGCGGTTCAGGTGTTCCGAATAAGAACAAGGTTGCAAATATTACCCGTGAACAGGTCAGAAAGATTGCTGAGCAGAAGATGCAGGACTTGAATGCGTCAAGCGTAGAGTCTGCTATGAGCATGATAGCGGGAACAGCACGCAGCATGGGTGTTGTAGTAGTAGACTAATCACTGACTGAAACCCGGGTGGGAGGACAGAATCCGCAATTACCACTCAATAGGGAGGATAACTAATGAAACACGGTAAGAAGTATGTCGATAGTGCAAAGCAGATCGACAGAACTAAATTCTATGAAACTGACGAAGCTATTGCAACAGTTGTAAAGACTGCAACAGCTAAGTTTGACGAAACAATCGAAGTTCATGTAAAGTTGGGCGTAGACGGCAGACACGCTGACCAGCAGGTTAGAGGTGCTATCGTATTGCCGAACGGTACAGGTAAAAACGTAAGAGTTCTTGCTATTTGCAAGGGCGACAACGAGAAGCTTGCTAAAGAAGCAGGTGCTGACTTCGTTGGTGCTGAGGATATGACTCAGAAGATTCAGCAGGAAGGTTGGATGGACTTTGACGTTCTTATCACAACTCCTGATTGCATGGGTCTTGTTGGTCGTCTCGGTAAAATCCTCGGACCTCGTGGCTTGATGCCAAACCCGAAGGCAGGTACAGTTACACCTGATATCGCTAAGGCTATCAAAGAGGCTAAGGCAGGTAAGATTGAGTACCGTCTTGATAAGACAAACATCATCCACTGCCCAATCGGTAAGGCTTCCTTCGGTCCTGAGAAGCTTCAGGAGAACTTCGACACATTGCTCGGTGCTATCGTAAAGGCTAAGCCGGCTGCTGCAAAGGGTCAGTATATTAAGTCTTGTGCTGTTGCATCAACAATGGGTCCGTCCGTAAGAATCAACCCAAGCAAGTTCCAGGGCTAATTTTTCGGAAATTTTAAAAAAGTACTTGACACATTCTCGAATATGTGATAGTATAATATAGCTGTTCCAAAGACAGTAGGTACAATTAACATTGTATAAAGGGTTGCCCCGCCTACCGAGGATGTGCGTTTCAATGTGACTTGATATGCCCTTCCACGGTGTTTTGTGGGAGGGCTCTTTTGTTTCAATTTTATTCGGAGGTGAATTCATTTTGCCAAGTCAGAAGGTTCTTGAAGAAAAGAAAGCAGTTGTTGCTGCTCTTACAGAGCGTTTGAACAATTCCGTTGCAGGTGTTGTTGTAAGCTATAAGGGTATCAACGTTGCTGACGATACTAAGTTGAGAAAGGATTTGCGTGAGGCAGGCGTTCAGTACACAGTTGTAAAGAACACATTGCTTTCCCGTGCTGCTAACGAGGCAGGTCTTAGCGACCTTAATGCTGTACTTGAGGGTACAACAGCTATCGCTACAAGTGCAGAGGATCACGTTGCTGCTGCAAGAATCCTTTCCAAGTATGCAGATACTAACAAGGATTTCACAATCAAGAGCGGTTACCTCGATGGTAAGGTTATCGGTCTTGACACAATCAACAGCTTAGCTAAGTTGCCGACAAGAGATGTTCTTCTCGCAACAGTTCTCAACGCATTCAACGCTCCTATCGCAAGCTTTGCTCGTGCAGTACAGGCTATCGTTGATAACGGCGGTGTTGAGGAAACATTGGCTAAGAAGGCTGCTGAAGGTACAGAGGCAGCTGCTGAGGCTTAATTATAGGCCTATTTGCCGAAAGGCACTAATTTTAAATTGATTATTATATTTTTTAATTGGAGGTAAATTACCATGGCATCTGAGAAGATTACTGCTATTATTGAAGAGTTGAAGGGTCTCACAGTTTTGGAGCTTTCCGAGCTTGTACACGCTGTAGAGGATGAGTTCGGTGTATCCGCTGCTGCTGCAGTTGCTGTTGCTGCTCCTGCTGAGGGCGGTGCTGCTGCTGAGGAGAAGACAGAGTTTGACGTAGTTCTTAAGGCTGCTGGTCCTG
Organism: Acutalibacteraceae bacterium; assembly: GCA_045119555.1. Lineage (GTDB taxonomy): Bacteria > Bacillota > Clostridia > Oscillospirales > Acutalibacteraceae > RUG592. The sequence goes on from JBGVDU010000073.1 coordinate 3,335, forward strand.
AGAAGATTAAGGTTATCAAGGTTGTTCGTGAAGTAACAGGTCTTGGTCTTAAGGAAGCTAAGGAGCTCGTAGACAACGCTCCGAAGACACTTAAGGAAGCTGTATCTAAGGATGAAGCTGAAGAAATCAAGAAGAAACTTGAAGAAGTTGGCGCTAAAGTTACAGTTAAATAATCTGTGCGATAAGCAAAGCCTATGGGCATGTAAAAGGACCCGGAAGTATACTTGTATACTTCCGGGGTTTTTGTTTTATAGAAAACTACCAGCTTGTTGGATTGATGAATATTTATTTATGAGTTTTCTATAAAACAAAAACGCTCCGCTCCAGCGCCGATGTGCTGA
>JBGVDU010000074.1:0-1895 GCA_045119555.1 Acutalibacteraceae bacterium
CAAAAGAAATGGGTGATTACTTCGCAGGCTTGTTGGAAAATCTCCCTCACGTCAAAGAGGTTAGACATCAGGGATTGCTTGTAGGTGTTGAATTTGATGACTCTATTGGCGGCGTGGATGTAAAGCACGGCTGTCTTGACCGTTATTTGTTAATTACAGCTATCGGAGCACACACAATTCGTATGGTTCCACCGCTTATTTTAACCAAAGAAGATTGTGATAAGGCATACGCTATTATCAAAGAAACAGTAGAAGCTTTGTCTTAATCGGGAGGCATCGGAATGAGATTTAATTATAATCTTCCCGTCAACCTCGTTTTTGGCAGAGGACGTGTATCGGAGTTAGGAACAATTTCTGTCGCTTACGGTAAGAAAGCTTTAATTGTTACAGGTACAGGTAGCACGAAAAAATCGGGTCTGCTTGACCGTGCTGTTGAGTATTTGAAGGAGTCGGGAGTAGACAGCGTGATTTTTGACAAGGTTTCGCAAAATCCTCTTACCACAACTGCTGTTGAGGCTGCGGAGCTTGCTAAAAAAGAAAAGTGTGATATTGTAATCGCACTTGGTGGCGGCAGTATTATGGACTGTGCCAAAGCCGCCGCTTTTATGGCAGAAAACAGCGGAGATATTAACGACTACATATACGGAAAACTGACAAGCACAAAGGCTCTTCCGATTATTCTTGTTCCTACGACCTGCGGTACAGGAAGTGAGGGAAACGGATTTGCTGTTTTAACTAATCCCGAAAACGGGGATAAGAAATCGCTTCGCAGTAATGCTATTATTGCAAAAGCATCTATTATTGATTCCGAGCTTATGCAAACTATGCCAAAGCATATTTTAGCCTCGGTAGGATTTGATGCACTTTGTCATTCCATGGAAGCCTATGTGTCCAAAATAAGCCAGCCACTTACAGATGCGATGTGCTTATCCGCTATTGAGCTGATTGGTAAGTATTTGGTAAAGGTCTATGAGGGCAGTGATGATCCCGATGAATGGGATGCAATTACATGGGCAAGCACGTTAGGCGGCATGGTTATCAATACCGCAGGTGTTGCGTTGCCCCACGGAATGGAACACCCTGCGAGCGGATTGAAAAATATAGTTCACGGCAGAGGACTTGCGGCATTAACGCCGGTTATCACCGAAGCGAGCTTTAAAGGCTCACCTAAAAAATATGCCGATATTTCAAAGCTGCTCGGAGGTAAGGATGAAACCGATTGTGCGGATGCTATCAGAGCTTTGCTCAAGAAAATCAACCTTCTTACTACTCTCTCCGAGCTTGGAATATCACAAGAGGATATAGAATGGATGACCGAAAACTGCTTCAAGGTTTCCGCCGCAAGCATTAACAATCATCCTGTTTTGTTTTCACACGAAGAAATCAGTAACCTCTACAAAAAGGCTCTTTAATTTAATTAATATTTTCAGAACACTTGCTGTTGCGAATTACAGCAGGTGTTCTTTTATTATGAAACAAAAACCCACTGCTGATTCGATGATTCAAAAAGCTTTAGCTATGAGTAGAAAATAAAAACCTCAGAAGTTATAATAAGTTAAGATCTGCCAACTAAACCTAAAATAACAACGAGGTATCGTCATGACAAGAGACGATGTAAGTAGTTTAAAACATTCAAAATGGAATTGAAAAAATACTTATAAAACTATGCAACCAAAAGGGAGTAGAAATACCGGAAGCATAAGCTTGCCCGATCATGTTCATATGCGGATTGCAATACCACCCAAATACAACGTGCTTAGATAATGGGATATTTTAAAGAAAAAAAGAACCTCTTAATGGGTAGCTGAGAATAAAATGCAGTTGGCAAACATTTCTCAGCCCAATTAAGGGGCAGTGCCTGTAAACACGGACAGAGGTGAGAAATTCATCCGCCG
>JBGVDU010000075.1:0-1085 GCA_045119555.1 Acutalibacteraceae bacterium
GCACCGCCGTGTTCAAGCCAGCTTGAGTTGTGGTAGAATTCCTGTGCCTTTATCTTGTTTGAAAAAGCAAGGGCAATGCTCATCTTCGCCTTATATTCGGGCTTATCGGCTCTGTCACGAACCATACGCTCCGCCTGCCAAGCCTGCACGGAAGTTAAGCCGTCTTCGCCGACAATTTCTTTTACATGATCCACAATACCGTCATTATATATAAATTCCGTGGTATCAAAGCTTTTACCGTTCTGTTTTCTGAAAATGAATTGAATTCCTGCATTAACAATAGCCTGTCTGCGGATTATATCGAGAAAATATTCGGTCGGAATATCAATATCAGTAAAAACCTCCAAATCGGGTCGCCAACGGATTTTTGTTCCCGTGTCTTTTTTTGAATAAGACTGCTTTTTCAAACCACCTACATTTTCGCCTTTTTCAAAATGGAGAGTGTATCTTGTTGAATCACGTCTGATGTCAACCTCCATAAATTCCGATGAATACTGCGTTGAACACAAGCCAAGACCGTTAAGACCGAGAGAATACTCGTAGTTTTCGCCCTCGCTGTTATTATATTTACCTCCTGCGTAAAGCTCACAGAAAACAAGCTCCCAGTTGTATTTTTGTTCGCCGTTATTATAGTCAACAGGTATGCCTCGACCGTGGTCCTCTACCTCGATTGATTTATCCGAATAATAGGTTACGGTAATAGTTCTGCCGTAACCCTCTCTTGCTTCGTCGATTGAGTTAGAAAGTATTTCAAAAAATGAATGCTCACAACCCTCTAATCCGTCTGAGCCAAAAATAACTGCCGGTCTTTTTCGTACACGATCGGCTCCTTTTAATGATACGATACTTTCGTTATCATATTCCGGTGTTTTCTTCTTAGCCATTAAAATTAATTCCTTTTCTATTATTATTTAGTACCCTTTAGCTTATTAATTTTATCACGCAAAAATGCTGCGTGTTCAAATTCAAGCAATCTTGCCGCTGCTTTCATTTCCTTTGTAAGCTGATCTATTAACTGCTTTTTCTCTTCCGCCGTTAATCGTTTCTTCGGCTTCTTGTCGTCATCAGCGTGAGTGGAGATTTCA
>JBGVDU010000076.1:0-1146 GCA_045119555.1 Acutalibacteraceae bacterium
CTTAGCAGCACCTGTTGAGTTGGGAACGATGTTTGCAGCAGCTGCACGTGCTCTTCTGAGGTCGCCCTTTCTGTGAGGACCGTCGAGAACCATCTGATCACCGGTGTAAGCGTGAACAGTTGTCATGATACCGCTCTGGATAGCTGCATACTCGTTAAGAGCCTTAGCCATGGGAGCAAGGCAGTTTGTTGTGCAGGAAGCAGCAGAGATGATTGTATCTTCAGCTGTAAGAGTCTTTTCGTTAACTGAGAAAACGATTGTCTTGAGGTCGTTACCTGCGGGAGCAGAAATAACTACCTTCTTTGCACCTGCTTCGATGTGAGCAGCTGCCTTATCCTTTGAGCAGAAGAAACCTGTGCACTCGAGAACTACGTCTACACCGATCTCGCCCCAAGGAAGCTCTGCAGCGTTAGCCTTAGCGTAGATTGTAAGAGTTTTACCGTCAACTGTGATTGTGTTAGCCTCATCATCAGCCTCAACTGTGTGGAGGTTCTCACCGATCTTACCACAGTAACCACCCTGTGCTGTATCGTACTTGAGAAGCTGAGCGAGCATTGAAGGCTTTGTAAGATCGTTGATAGCAACAACCTCATAACCCTCTGCACCGAACATCTGACGGAAAGCAAGACGGCCGATACGACCGAAACCATTAATTGCAACTTTTACTGCCATTTTATTTATCCTCCTAAAAAATAGATAACAATATAGACAACTATAATTAGTCCGATTTATATTTTATCCTATTTTCATCTTTTTTACAAGTCTTTTCCCGAAATTTATTCTTACTTTAGCAATGATTTAATTAAAATTTACCTTTTGTTAAAAAAATGTTACCTATACTATTGAAAATTTATTGTATTTGATTGTCCTAAGCTTTATTTTATATTGACAAATTCGCAAATTAGTATTAGAATATATACAGGGCATTTGCACATTTGAACAGTCGTTTTGACTTGGATAATTTAATTTTTTCGGTGCCTCGGAACAATTCTGTTCCTATTTTTTAATTGGACTCTTTGAGGCCGTTTTTTATATATGCTTATTCAATTTTTTGAATTATGCTGTTATTTATTTTTTTACTTTATTTTGTATAGATTTTACCATTTTTGGGTGTACTTGCGTTTTTCGCAATTTACAATACGGAAT
>JBGVDU010000077.1:0-19451 GCA_045119555.1 Acutalibacteraceae bacterium
CGACGAAATCTTCGCTATGTGGCAAATCACTACAAAAAGAGCATTGTCTGAGGCGGACAGCCGAGAGAATATCGACTTTTATTTGAAGAGAAATCCGGGCATGTCACAGGTTGCCGTTGCAGACGGTAAGATTGTCGGCACGGTGCTTTGCGGTCATGATGGCAGACGTGGCTTTATTCACCACATGGCAGTTGCCGAGGATTATCGCAGACACAATATCGCAAGCAAAATGGCTTCACAGGCACTCGAGGCTCTTGAAAATGACGGCATAGCCAAAACACATATTTTCTGTTATACAAATAACAATCTCGGTCAGAGCTTCTGGACAGCCCTCGGCTGGCAGAAGAGAGATGATGTGTTCGTGTACTCTTATACTAAAAACCGATAAAACAGCGGATAAACCTTTAAACGGTGCTTAGTATTACACGAAGGACAAGAAATAAGGGAGTTGTATTATGTGAAAGCGACAGCTTTAAAACCGCACAGCAAGAAAAAGCCACGATACGGGCTTAAAGCTTTTGTGTGGGGAGCAATAATTGCTTCATTGTTTATAGTTCCGAGTATGATAATGGATAACGGTATGTACCTTTATTACGGTGACTATAACGTGCAGGTTATTCCTTTTTACCAAATAATGCACGAAGCAATAAGAAACGGCGAGTTGGGATGGAACTGGTACACGGATATGGGTACATCGTTAATAGGCGGCTACGGTTATTACTGCCTCGGAAGCCCATTCTTCTGGTTGACTCTTCCTTTTCCGACCGAAGCGATTCCGTACCTTATGGGAACTCTTACAATACTTAAATTTGCATGCTCCTCGTTTGCGGCATATATTTTCTTAAAACGATATACAAAGGATAAAAATAATGCCGTAATCGGTGCGATGCTATATGCCTTTTCGGGCTTTGCAATCTATAACCTCGTGTTCCATTTCTTGGACACATTTGTGTTCTTCCCGCTCCTTCTTGCGTCGTTGGATTCGTTCATATTTGAAAAGAAACGTGGATGCTTTGCGGTTATGGTCGCTGTGTGTGCGATTGTAAACTATTATTTCTTTGTTGCCGAAGCAGTTTTCTGCGTTATATATTGGGTAGTCAGAATGGCAACGAAGAGCATCAAAATGAATGTAAGAGAAGTTCTTTATCTTATCTTTGAAGCAGTAATGGGCGTAGGTATGGCGTTGTTCATGCTTTTACCGTGTGTTTACAGCATTTTGGGCAATACAAGAGTAAGCAGCGGAAGCAACATGACAGGCTGGCAGTATTGGGTTTATGACAGTGCGTATGTATATTTAAAAATTATAATATCGTTCTTCTGCCCGCCTGAGCTTGCAATATTTAAGACGTATGTCGATGAATATTCCTCTGAGTGGATGTCAATTACATGCTGGTTGCCGCTTTTCGGTATGGCAGGCGTGTTTGCTGTTATTTTCAACAAGAGAAGAAACAAATGGCTCAGAGTTTTCTACGCAGTATGTGCGGTGTTTATGTTTGTGCCTGTGCTTAACAGTTCATTCCAGATGTTCACCGAATCTCAATATCTGCGTTGGTTCTTTATGCTTCTGCTCATTATGTCACTTGGCTCTGTTATGGCACTCGAGGACCCTTCAACGAAGTGGAAAAAGGCAATCACCGCAAACTTTGTGGGAGTTGTGCTTATTGCTTTGATTATAGGATTTACTCCGAAAGAGATAACAAAGGATAGCGGCACGGTGATTCAGATTGGCATATCGGGAGGCAGTATGACCTTCTGGATGTATATTGCCGTTGCACTGTTGAATATCGCATTATGTGTGCTTCTTGTCAGTCTGTACAAGAAAAACAGAAAGGCATTTTTGCGTTATTCCTGCTTGTTGACCTCCGTTGGTATTGTTGTTGCATTTGCATCTTCATTTGTATTGGGTAAAATTGTAGGATATAAATCGGTTGATATTGTCAGCATGAATATGGTTAACTGCGGTGACAATATTGAAATAGACGACATTCAAAGCTGGCGATCCGATGTTCTTACATCAACAAATTACTCGGCGATAATGTATGATTACGATACTATCGAAAGCATTGATTTTGCAACTGCCGAAAAGCTTTCGGAGCTTTCTCGTGAGAAGAAAGAGGGAGATTCGGAGGATTCTGTTCAGACATACGAAAACGATAACCTGACTATGTTTTGGAGAATTCCCGGCTTTGAGTGCTTCAGCAGTACGGTAAACAGCTCCGTTATGGAATTTTTCCAAGGGCTTGACATGGAAAGAACAACAATGACTGACTGGCAAACAAGCTACTATGCGTACAGAAGCCTGTTTTCTGTGAAATATATGTTCTGCCGAGAAGGTGCGGAGCTTACCTTTGAGGACGAAAACGGAGAAACCCTGATGCCGGGTTGGACTTATTATGATACTCAAAACGGCTACAATATTTACGAAAATGAATATTGCTTGCCGATGGGATTTACTTATGATAAGTATATTACGTCCTCACAGTTTGATCAGATTCCGCAGCAGTTTAAACATCTTGCTATGATGGAGGCAATGGTCATTTCCGATGTAGACGATATGTTTGAGCTGACGGCAACAGGATTACAGCAGACCTTTGTAAAGGATTTGGACTATACCGAAGAGGGCTACTATAAGAATTACGAAAGCAGAATGTCCCTTACCTGCTATGACTTTGAGCGAGATGCAGACGGGTTCCAAGCGAAGATAGATACGAACGACAAGGAAGAGTATGTATTCTTCAGCGTTCCTTATGACAACGGCTGGTCCGCTACCGTAAACGGCGAAAAGGTCGAAATTATGAAAGCTAACTACGGCTTTATGGCAGTAAAGGTTCCTGCAAATCAAACGAGTACAATCAGATTCGATTACCACACCCCGGGTGTTGTTTACGGTACATTCGTTGCAATTATGTGCGTTGTGCTTCTTTTGATTTATCTTGCCGCTATGAAGATTCAGTCCATGCCTCCGGCAGATGAAAATTCAGACGAAAAAACACCTAACGGTGACGGCAAGGGCGGTGCTTCCGATACCGAAACTTCCGAGGGCGATAAAGAATCAACCGACGGCAGTTCGGGAAATTCCGAGACCGATGAAGATATAACAATCTTCGATATCGTAAAACAAACCGAAGAGGAAGCGATGATGCACACCTACAACCGTGTGCCCGTAATTATCGAAAAAGGCTACGGTTCAACGGCATATGACGTTGAGGGTAAAAAGTACATAGACTTTACTTCGGGTATCGGTGTAAACTGCTTAGGTTTTGCAGACGGCAGATGGAATGATGCAGTTGAAAAGCAAATGAACGATGTTCAGCATACATCTAACCTTTATTACAACATCACACAGGTTCAGCTTGCGGAAACGCTCTGTATCAAGACAGGTTACAGCAAGGTATTCTTTGCAAATTCGGGTGCCGAAGCAAATGAGTGTGCAATCAAGCTTGCAAGAAAGTACGGCAGTGACAAGTACGGCAAGAGCCATACTCATATTGTTACTCTCGAAAACTCCTTCCACGGAAGAACGATTACAACACTTTCAGCAACGGGTCAGGATACATTCCATAATTACTTCCATCCGTTCACAGAAGGTTTCAGCTATGCAAAGGCTAACGATATGGAAAGCATGAAGAGTGCTGTTAACGAAAACACCTGTGCGGTTATGATTGAGCTTGTACAGGGTGAGGGCGGAGTAAATCCGCTTGATAAGGAGTTCGTTGCTCAGCTTGCACAGTATTGTAAGGAGCATGACATACTTCTCATCGTTGACGAAATTCAAACTGGTATCGGCAGAACAGGTAAGCTTTTCTGTTATGAAAATTACGATATCAAGCCCGATATTATCACATCAGCCAAGGCTCTTGCAGGCGGCTTGCCGTTGTCTGCTTGTCTGTGCACAAAGGAGCTTGAAAACGTAATGACTCCTGGCTCAAACGGCACTACATTCGGAGGAAATACGGCTGCCTGTGCAGGTGCATTGAAGATTCTTGATATTGTAGGTGACGAAGAGTTCCTCGGCGAGGTTAACGAAAAGGGCGAGTATATGCGTCAGCGTATCAAGTCCATGAAGGGCGTAAAAGAGGTTCGCGGTATAGGTATGATGATAGGTATTGTTCTTGAAAAGGATAATGCCAAGGAGGTACTTAACAAGTGTGCCGAAAACGGCTTGCTTGTTTTGACTGCAAAGAATCTTATAAGACTTCTTCCGCCGCTCAATATTGATTACTACGATATTGATGAAGGTCTTGACATTCTCGAGGACACCATTCTCGAAACAATGCAGGACGAAGAAAAGGATTAATTATCTTTCAACCGAGCCTTGTAAATTTACGAGGTTCGGTTGACAAAAAGAAAGGACGATATAAAATGAAACATTTGTTAAAGCTTCTTGATTGGTCAAGCGAAGATATTCACGAAGTGTTGAACCTTGCAGACCAGCTCAAGTATGAGCAAAAGCACGGCATTGCAAAGAAATACCTTGACGGAAAAACTCTCGGTATGATTTTCCAGAAGGCAAGCACAAGAACAAGAGTATCCTTTGAGGTTGGTATGTTCCAGCTCGGCGGTAAGGCTCTTTTCCTTTCGGGAAACGATATGCAGATCGGCAGAGGTGAGCCTGTGCAGGATACAGCAAGAGTTCTTTCCCGTTATCTTGACGGTATTATGATCAGAACCTTTGAGCAGAGCGAGGTTGAGGCTTTGGCTGAGTACGGTTCTATTCCGATTATCAACGGCTTAACCGATTTCTGCCACCCTTGTCAGGTGCTTGCAGACCTTATGACAATCAGAGAGAGAAAGGGCAGACTTGACGGCTTGAAGATGAGTTTCATCGGCGACGGCAACAACATGATGAACTCTCTCATCGTGGGTGCTTTGAAGTCGGGTATGTCTATTTCCGTAGCTTGCCCCGAAAACTATGAGCCTGACAGCACAGTTTTTGAGTTTGCCAAGGAATTCGGCGATAAGTTCCAAATGTTCAGAACACCTAAGGAAGCAGTTGTTGACAGCGACGTTGTTATTACCGATGTTTGGGCATCTATGGGTCAAGAGGGAGAGGCTCAGCAGAGAAGAGAAGCATTTGACGGCTATCAGATTAATGATGAGCTTATGAGCCTTGCAAAGGAGGATGCACTCGTTCTTCACTGCTTGCCTGCACACAGAGGCGAGGAGATTACAGCAGAGGTATTCGAGGCACATGCCGATGAAATCTTCGAGGAAGCAGAGAACAGACTTCACGCTCAGAAAGCCGTAATGGTTTACTTGATGAAATAATTTTGAAGCAATAAAATTTACTTAACACCCGATAAGAAAATTTTCGATTTTGTATTGATTTTATTTTCCTTATCGGGTATATTTATTTTGTAAACATTTTTAATTCCTCTCGAACAGCAGGGGAATGACATCGGCTTAACGGAGTTTATTTTTGATTTGAATTGAAAAATAAAATTGCAAATACATATTAAAATTAAGGAGGAATTACATTGGATATTAAAGAATTGTTTGATAAATTCGAAGAGCTTGAGCAGGTTGAAGCATTGGCACTCGGCGGTTCCCGTGCAAGCGGAAACAATGACGAGAAGTCCGACTACGACATTTATGTATATGTTACCGACCGTATCGAGGACGATGTGCGTGAGGCTATTCTCTTTGAGTTCTGCGACAGAATGGAAATCGGCAACCATTACTGGGAGTATGAGGACAATGTCGTTTTGAAGGACGGAATCGGTGCGGATTTGATTTACCGCAATGTGTCGGATATTGAAAGATTGATGAAGTTTACTGTTGAGGATCATCATGCACAAAACGGTTATACAACTTGCTTTTGGCATAATGTGAAAACGTGCGAAATAGTTTTTGACAAAACGGGCAGATTTACAAGACTTCAGGAAAAATGCAATATTCCGTACCCGAAAGAACTTAAAAAGAAGATTATCGAAAACAACATGAAGCTTTTAAGCGGCGTTTTGCCGTCATACGACAAGCAGATAAAAAAGGCTTACGACAGACACGACTATGTAAGCATTAACCATAGAGTAACAGGCTTCCTTCAAAGCTATTTCGATGTTATTTTCGCCTTGAACGAGATGACACACCCGGGCGAAAAGAAGCTTGTCAAAATCTGCAAGGAGCAGTGCGATATTCTTCCTGCACGTTTTGAAGAGAACATTGTAAGACTTTTTGAGTATATGTTCAAATACGACCCGACGGATATCCTTGAGGATATGGTTTGTGAGCTGAAAAAAGTGCTTTGATATTATCACTCAAAATATGTTAATAATTTGAAATATAAAAGCATAAAATATCGGTAAAGAGTAATACTGCGGTGTTATCGGTATTTCGGCAGAGGACAATTTTTCGCCTTTTAAAAGAAATGCCGTGAGCCGCACGGATAAACGCAGTTCTAAAAAATAAAAAATAAGTGTTGACAACTGCGTGGAAATATGTTAAAATACCAAGGAACAATAAAGCAAGGCGTTTAACGCTTTCACCTGTGGGGTGTCGTCTGCACGGGTCAATACTTACGTTTAGTTACCGTTTAAAAACGGTAGCATTTTGTAGTGTTGTACGCAGACGGTTATATCGTCTGCGTTTTTTATTGATATTTCGGTTACGGAGGTGCTTACCCATTAGCAACAAGGAACTTCTCATTAATGAGGAAATTCGAGAGAAAGAGCTCAGAGTTATCGGCTCAGACGGCTCACAGTTAGGTATTATGTCTTCAGCACAGGCTTTAAAGCTTGCAGCAGAGCAGGATCTCGACTTGGTTGAGATTTCTCCTCAGGCAAAGCCGCCTGTATGTAAGATTATGGACTATGGCAAATATCGTTTTGAACAGGCAAGAAGAGAAAAGGATAAGAGAAAGAATCAGAAGCTAGTGGATATCAAAGAGGTTAGACTTTCTTTGAATATCGACACTCACGATTTCAATACAAAGCTTAACCATGCGTTGAAGTTTATTGCTAAGGGCGATAAGGTTAAGGTTTCGATAAGATTCCGTGGAAGAGAGATGGGTCACCCTGAACTCGGCTTGGAAATTATGAAGAAATTTTCCGATGCTTGTGCAGAAACAGCAGTAGTGGAAAAGCCGGCTAAGCTCGAAGGACGCAATATGCTTATGTTCCTTGCCCCGAAGCCGGTTAAGTGAAATCATCAAGGAGGAAAAAATTATGCCAAAGATTAAAACACACAGTGGTGCAAAGAAGCGTTTCAAACTCTCTAAGAGCGGTAAGGTAATTCGTGCCCACGCTAATAAAAGACATATTCTCAACAAGAAGACAACAAAGCGTAAGAGAGGTCTCAGACAGACAGTTGTTGCTGACCAGACAAACGTAGCACAGGTAAAGAGACTTATTCCTTACAAATAATTTCTTGTAACGGATTATAGAAAGAGAAGTTAAAGATTAACGGAGGTAAATATAAATGGCTCGTATTAAGGGTGCGATGATGACTCGCAAAAGAAGAAAAAAGACTTTAAAGCTTGCAAAGGGTTACTGGGGTTCCAAGAGCAAGCACTTTAAGATGGCTAAGCAGGCTGTTAATAAGTCCGGCAACTACGCATATATCGGCCGTAAGCAGAGAAAGAGAGATTTCCGCAGACTTTGGATTGCTCGTATCAATGCTGCTTGCAAGCTCAACGGCACAAACTATTCTACATTTATGAACGGTCTTAAGAAGGCTGGCATCACACTTAACCGTAAGATGCTTTCCGAGATCGCTATTGCAGATCCAGCAGCTTTCACAAACCTCGTAGAGCAGGCTAAGAAGGCTCTTTAATCAAAAATTTTCAGCACCTGAGGGGGTACTCCTTAGGTGCTGTTTTTGAAAATGGAGGTATATCTATGAAAAAGAAAGAAGTAACTTGGGCAGATTTCGGTGAGAATGATAAGATTACTGAAGAAGTGCTGGGTTTAAAACGTGTGCCAAAAAATATTTATGTTAAAGACTCATATTCATTAGGTACGATAGTGGCATTTTTATTTCTAATATTAGACTTTGTAATTTTTTCCCATTGTCCTCAGCTTTTTTATTTATGTCTTATCAAGAGAATGATTTTTCGTACGGCTTTTTGGTTTTAACTATAATTTCGGTTTTAGCATTTATTTTAGGTTTACAGTATATAAATTATTTACACGAACAAAAATACGGTTCATACAGAAAAAACTTAAAAAACAATGTAAAACCTGTAAAGGGAAAAATAGTAGAAATTATAAAATATAAAAATGTTAGAAATTGGACTGTGGTAGTAGAGTTTTGTGATGATGTAACAGGGAGAACATTTGTGCTTGAAGGTTGTAGCTTTAGTAAGAATATTTCACAGTATCTCAGAACTAATAAGGTGAATGTTTACATAGACCGAAGTAATTTTTATAAGGATATTGAAAGATACCTCGATATTCCGAAGAAGTATAATTCCTTAATAGTGGAACCTATACGAGAAATCAATAGCTTTGAGGTTGCTGATTTTGATTTTAGAAATAGAGATAACCCTAAAAAAGCGGATATACCTATGTATCAGAAAAGTGTTTATATACCTTCCGACTCGGGCGGAGATTAACTAAAGCAAAATTAAAGTTAAATAAGGTATGTGTTTATTGAAAGTGGGCGATATAGAATGAAAAAGAAAGAAGTAACTTGGGAAGATTTTGGTGAGTATGATAAAGTTACTGAGGAAACGCTTGGATTAAAGCGTTTGAACGAAGATGAGTTGAATTCTACTCGTCATATCATACCGGTCATAATATATGTGGTGGGATTTTTTATGAGTCCTCTGATATTTCTCTATCTTCTTGTTAATGTAGGCGTTATTATTGCGTTAATATGTACATTGGTTTTGATTGTGATACTTCACGTTGATAGAAGATATATAAAACATTTAACCAAACAACAAGACATTTTAGACGAGAATAGAATGAAATCAGATGCGACGAAGATAAAAGGAAAAATTGTAAAGGTTGTTAAATACAGTCATTTTATAAATGGAAATTATAAGGATGCCGTATATACAGTATTTGCGGAGTTTTTTGATGATAAAACAAATAATACCCAAGTGGTTAAGTCTGCGAGCTTTACAAAAGATATTACAGCGTATCTCAGCAGCGACAAAGTTGATATTTATTTAAGACCAAACGGTGAACATGTTGTATCAGGTTTTGAATTCAGGAATAGAGATAACCCTAAAAAAGCTGATATTCCTGTGGAAATACAGTTTATTCATGAATTTCCGTCCACCGAGTAGTGGAGGTTAACAAAACAAAAAAGATAGATAAAATATGCGTTTGTAGAAGATTGGAGATATAGAATGAAAAGGAGAAAACCAACTTGGGTGGACTTCGGGGAGTATGATAAAGTTACCGAGGAAACGCTTAGTTTGAAGCGAGTTGAAAAAATGAATATAATTCTTTTTTTGATTTGTTTATTTGAGGGTTTTGCTTTTTTGATCGCTTTTAGTTCGGGTTCAATTATTATATCGGGTTTGTTATCTGGTGAGTTAGCTTTGATGAATGATGGTTTTGTATCAAAGGAAGTAATACTATTACTTTTCTTCATAATTAGCGTTGTGATGCTTTTGTGTTATTATCCGCTGAAAAATTTGGCAGATAAGTATGCGAGATTAAAACGTAAAAAGCTGATAGCAAGTGTTAAGCCTATTAAAGGAAAAATAGTTAGAGTAGTGATGTCTAAACATTACCAGAAGTTTGGACGATATACTCATTCGGAGTGGACAGTCTTTGTGGGTTTCAACGATAGCAATGGTAAATATTGTGAGGCGGAAGGACCTACATTTAAAAAGGATATTACACGTTATCTTAGAAGTGATGATGTTAATATATACGTGTATCCTGATAGTATCAAAGCTGAGGTGTGGGGATTTGATTTTAGAAATAAACAAAATCCTGAAAGTTCAGATATACCTTTCTTTAGGGTGAATGTTGAAGATCCTGATGTGGGTGATGGTGGTGATGACTAATTACACTTTATTCCCACCTATGTATATAAATGTTTATAGTAATAGGACGTGATTTTTTTGTCAAACAAAGAAATGAATATACAGCAAAATAGTGAAACAGAATATACACTCATAAAAGCTGATGAGGAAAAATTCGTTGGTGTTTCGTACTCTCTTCCGCTTACGCTTTCTTATCTTGGAGTTTTTTCAAGCCTTGTTTGTGAGTTTATGGTTATAATGTCGGCTTTATCAAAGCCCGACCACGCAGTAAACTATGTAACATTGGCTGGTGGTGCATTGGTTTTTGCTCTGTGCGTAGTTGGTGCTGTTATTTTTAATATATTGCAGAAAAAGAGCTTGGCTAAAGCTGAAATTAAGAGAAATAAGCTGTTAGAAACGATTACACCGATTAACGGTAAAATCACAGGTGTGAATAAATATGTAACACACATTCACCACGGCGAAAATTTATACGAACAAGCATTGTGGACTTTTACTGTTGAATATGCTGATTCAAAAAGCGGAGAGAGTAAAACGCTCGAAAGTGAGCAGTATTTGAATGATGTTACAGAGGTTTTGAAAGATAATGATGTAAAAATCTATTTTACAGACGATGATAGCTTTGAGCTTGCTGGATTTTCGTTCAGAACAAATGAAAATGACGAAAAGTACGATTTTATTATAAATGAAAAAGTAGTTGGAGAAGAAACTGTTTATACATTTGATACAGTCGGATTTGGTAAGAAGAAATCAGCCGAAAAAGGTAAAAAGAAGTAATTGTAAAAGGTTTAAATAGTTTTTAAATTAGAAAGGTTATAAGATAGTATAAAATGATAACAAGTAAAGACAACGAAATTATAAAGGATACGGCAAAGCTTGTAAAAAGTGCAAAGTACAGAAAAGAAACAGGACTTTTTACGGCAGAGGGTGTACGCATTTGCCGTGATGGCGTTTTGTCGGGTGCGACCCCTGAAAAATTCTTTTATACAAAAGACGCAAAGCAAAAATACACAGAGGATTTCGAAAAAATTTTTTCAGTTTCAAAAAATTCTTTTGAGGTTTCATCGGCGATTTTTGAGAAAATAAGCGACACGAAAACACCTCAAGGATTTTTTTGTGTGTTTAATATGCTTGACAAACCGACATTTCCGTATAAAATAAATAATCAGAGTAATTATATTGCTCTTGAAAATTTACAAGACCCGTCAAACCTTGGAACAATTCTTCGTACAGCGGAGGCTTTGGGTGTAGACGGTGTCATTCTCTCACAAAATTGCTGCGATTTTTATTCTCCTAAGGTGGTTCGTGGAAGCATGGGTGCGGTGTTCCGTATTCCTGCATTTATTCCCGAAAGCTTTACGGAATTTATAGACGAGCTTACGAAAAAGGGAGTGTCCACTTATGGGTCAACTCCTCACAATGCTGTGGATATTACAGAAGTCGATTTTAACGGCGGAGTTATGCTCATCGGCAACGAAGGCAACGGATTGTGTGAGGAAACTCTTTCGGTATGCTCCAAACGAGTAAAAATTCCGATGAGGGGAAGAGCCGAGTCTTTAAATGCGGCGGCGGCGGCAGGCATTTTGATGTGGGAAATGTTCAGATGATTTTTTCGGTGCTGCTTTATTGCGGAAATTTGCATGTGTTGTATTCGATTTGTGATGCTCAATGCAAATTTACGAATATGCAGTTTTGAGAAATAATATCCATTTTAGCTTTTAGTACCGAAAATATACAAAGGCTTTGTACAGACCTGCGAGCCCTTGCAATGGCTTGCCCTAAAACAGGGAGGTGTGCTTTATGAATAATCAGACTGTTTACTGGCTGTGGATTCAGCAGTTGATTGGATACGCAAGCAATAAAATATCTGCGATTTTGGAAAAATACACCTTTGCAGAGGATTTTTACCGTGCTTCGCTTAATGACAAGCTGAGTTGCGGTTGCTTTAAGCTTGCGGATAAAGCAAAGCTTTCCGATTTATCGCTAAGAACGGCGGCTGATATAATGAAACGCTGCGAAGCTTGCAAGATTGATATTATTACAATCGGGGACGTTGATTATCCCGAGCGTCTTGCAAATATTCCATCTCCGCCTGTTGTGCTTTTTGTAAAGGGAAATAAACAGGTTTTATCCGACGAGCTTTCGATTGCAATAGTCGGAACACGCTCGGCGACACCCTACGGCAGAAAAAATGCCTTTGATTTCGGTTATAATCTTTCCAAAAACAATGTCACCGTCATAAGCGGCGGTGCTGTCGGCGTTGATACGGCTTCTCATAAGGGTGCGTTGCGGGCAAAGGGTAAAACTGTATGCGTTTTGGGGTGCGGTATAGAGTACGGTTATTTGCGTGAAAATCTTCCTATGAGAAACGAAATTACTCTGAGAGGTGCGGTAGTATCGGAATATCCGCCCGATTATCCTGCATCACGATTTACCTTTCCTCAGAGAAACAGAATCATAAGCGGTCTTGCAAAGGGTGTGCTTGTGGTGGAGGCAGGAGAGAGAAGCGGTTCGCTTATTACGGCGAATATCGCACTCGACCAGAACCACGATGTTTTTGCAATTCCCGGAAATATCAGCAGTGACGTTTCCTTCGGCACTAATCGACTGATTAAAGAGGGTGCAAAACCCGTTACAGAGGTTGCCGATATTTTGGAGGAGTACATCGGTATTAACGATGACGTTTATTTTGAAGCGTCGCAGGAGAATCTTTCACTGTTTAATTATGAGGAAGAAAAGATTAATAAAGCAAAAAAAGAAAAGAATAATACGACAGCAGCTTCAATGACTGCTAAAAGCAAAGAAAAGAAAGAAATTAATAATGTTAAGAAAAATGAAGAGGCAGAGGCTGAAAGCAGTCTGCCGCAAATGACAGACGAGGATTTTTCCGAGCTTTCCGAAAATGCAAGGAAGATAATTTGTTTGTTTGATGAAAATGAAATTCATATAGATACAATTACCGAAAAATCGGGACTTTCGGTGAGTGAGGTTCATTCGGCGATGACTGAGCTTGAAATGAACGACTGCATCGAATCCCTGCAGGGGCGGATGTATAAATTATCGGTTGCATTGCCCATGATGAATGAATAATCATGCTCGGTATTGATATCATTAATATATAAAGATAGAAAACCTTAGTGGTGGAGGTTATTTGATGTCCAAATTAGTAATAGTTGAGTCACCGTCAAAGGCTCATACAATAAAAAAGTATCTCGGAAGCGATTATGAGGTTCTCGCCTCAAAAGGTCACGTTCGTGATTTGCCCGCAAAGCGTCTGAGTGTTGATATAAAGCACGATTTCGCTCCGAAATACGAAATTATGAAGGATAAGGAAAAGCTTGTTGAGGAGCTTAAAGATGCCGTTGAAAAGTGCGACGAAGTTTACCTCGCAACCGACCCCGATCGTGAGGGAGAGGCTATTTCCTGGCACTTGGCTTATATTCTCGGCTTGCCACTCGACAGCCAAAATCGTGTTGAGTTTAATGAAATCACAAAAACAGGCGTTGAAAACGGTATGGCGAATCCGAGAACTATCGACTTGGATTTGGTAAATGCCCAGCAGGCAAGACGTATTCTCGACAGATTGGTGGGCTACAAGCTAAGTCCGTTTATTTCTCAGAAAATCAGAAGAGGTCTTTCGGCAGGACGTGTGCAGTCTGTTGCTGTGAGAATTATCGTTGACAGAGAAAACGAAATAAGAGCGTTCGTGCCCGAGGAATATTGGTCAATAGATGCCAAATTCATCCCAAAGGGCAGTCGTAAGGCTTTCCCTGCTTCACTCCATTCATACAACGGTGAGAAGATAAAAATTTCCAACGGCGAAGAGGCAAACAAGATTCTTGCCGACTTGGAAAATGCGGAATATACAATTACAAAGGTTAAGCACGGTACAAGAAGAAAATCACCTGCCGCTCCGTTTATTACTTCAACCTTACAGCAGGACGCTTCCCGTAAATTGGGATTCCAGTCCAGACGTACCATGAAGGTTGCACAGGAGCTTTATGGGGGTGTAAATATAGACAACATCGGTGCAACGGGTCTTATCACATACATGAGAACAGACTCACTTCGTATTTCCAAAGAAGCCATGGCAGAGGCTAAGGAGTATATCGGTGAGCGTTGGGGCGAAAAGTATTTGCCTAAGAAGGAGAGAGTATTTAAGTCCAAGAGCAACGCACAGGACGGCCATGAGGCTATACGTCCGACTATGATAGGACTTGACCCCGAAAAGATTAAATCCAATCTTACCTCCGACCAGTATAAGCTGTATAAGCTGATTTGGGAAAGATTCTTGGCTTCTCAAATGGCGGAATGTATTCAAAAGACAACGCAGGCAGATATTGAGGCTTGCGGTTACACGTTCAAGGCAAGCGGATACAAGGTAGACTTTGACGGCTTTACTGTGCTTTATGTTGAGGGTAAGGACACAGAGGATGAGAAAGAAACTCAGCTTCCTGTACTCGAAAAGGATATGACAGTAAGAGTTAAGGAGCTTGTTCCCAATCAGCATTTCACACAGCCGCCTGCACGTTTTACAGAAGCGTCCTTGATTAAAGCACTTGAGGAAAACGGTATCGGCAGACCGTCAACTTATTCCGCTACGATTACGACTATTGTAAGCCGTGAATATGTAAGACGAGAAAGCAAAACTCTCTTCCCAACTGAGCTTGGAGAGGTTATGACAACTCTTATGAAAGAGCGTTTTCCGAAGATTGTTAACGTAAAATTTACCGCTCAAATGGAAACCGAGCTTGACGAGGTTGAGCACGGCAAGGAGGAGTGGGTACAACTGCTTCACGGCTTTTACGGTGATTTTGAAGAAACACTGAAAAAGGCTAAAACCGAAATGGAGGGGCAGAAGTACACCCTTCAAGAGGATCAGACAGACTTTATCTGTGAAAACTGCGGTAAGCCGATGGTATATAAATACGGCAGATACGGAAAGTTCATTGCTTGCTCGGGTTATCCGGAGTGTAAGACCGTCAAAAAATTCGTACAGGAATTGGGTGTTCCTTGTCCGAAATGCGGCGGTAATATAATTGTCAGAAAAACAAAAAGAGGTAAGCCATTCTATGGCTGTGACCAATACCCGAAATGTACGTTTGCTTCATGGAGCGAGCCTTTAAACGAAAAGTGTCCCCAGTGCGGAGAAATGCTTTTCAAAAAAGCTGGAAAGAAGCCGAAGATTGTATGTAATACAGAGGGCTGCGGCTTTGAAAAGACAGTGGAAGAATAAAATTAATGAAAGGGTTGTTGCGAGTGACCGTAAGAGTAATCGGTGCAGGCTTGGCAGGCTGTGAGGCGGCTTGGCAGCTTGCACAGCGAGGAATCAGAACCGAGCTTTATGAAATGAAACCTAATAAAAAAACGCCTGCACACAGTACCGATTTATTTGCGGAGCTTGTATGCTCAAATTCCTTTAAGGCGGCAAGGGTGAACAGTGCGGCAGGACTTCTGAAGGAGGAAATGCGTCGTTTAGGCTCTCTGCTTATGGAATGTGCCGACAACTGCTCAGTGCCTGCAGGCGGTGCTTTGGCAGTTGACAGAAAGCTTTTTTCCGAG
This sequence comes from Acutalibacteraceae bacterium, assembly GCA_045119555.1. Taxonomy (GTDB): domain Bacteria; phylum Bacillota; class Clostridia; order Oscillospirales; family Acutalibacteraceae; genus RUG592. The sequence goes on from JBGVDU010000077.1 coordinate 15,506, forward strand.
ATGGTAACGGAGAAGGTGAAGAATCACCCGAATATTACAGTTATTGAAAAACAAATTGACGATATCCCCACAGACGGAATAAATGTAATTGCCACAGGGCCTTTGACAAGTGAGCCGCTTGCAACCAATATAAAAAATCGTTTTGGCGGTGCGTTAAGCTTTTTCGATGCCGCCGCTCCGATTGTGACAGCCGACAGCATAGATATGACGAGTGCTTTTTCCGCATCACGCTACGGCAAGGGTGACGGTGATGACTACATAAATTGTCCGATGAACAAGGAAGAGTATGAGCTTTTCCACGGTGAGCTTGTGGCGGCAGAGAGAACACCCTTGCACGGTGTTGACGTTGCAAACCCGAAAGTGTATGAGGGCTGTATGCCGATCGAGGTAATGGCTCAGCGTGGAAGTGATACTATTCGGTTCGGCCCTATGAAGCCTGTCGGACTTACCGACCCACGCACAGGTCACAGACCTTGGGCGGTGTTACAGCTTAGAAAAGAAAATTCCGAAGGCACAATGTACAATCTTGTAGGATTCCAGACCAATTTGAAATTCGGTGAGCAGAAAAGAGTTTTCGGTTTAATACCTGCTCTCAAGAATGCCGAATTTGTAAGATACGGCGTAATGCACCGAAATACGTTTATCAACTCACCGAAGCTTCTTACGAATACTTTTTCAGTAAGAGATAACCCAAATCTGTTCTTTGCAGGACAGATTACAGGCGTTGAGGGATATATGGAATCGGGTGCTTCGGGACTTCTTGCAGGAATAAATGCGGCTAACACTTATTTAAACAAACCGTTGCTCGTGCTCCCGAATTACACAATGCTTGGTGCATTGTCGGGTTATATCAGTGACGAATCCGTCGAGAACTTTCAGCCGATGGGTGCGAATATCGGTATTCTTCCTCCGCTTGCGGAAAAGATAAGAGATAAGCAGTTAAAGGCTCAGGCACATGCCGACCGTTCTCTTGCCTTTTTTGAAAGCTTGGATTTTTGATTACGGAAAATAATTTGTGATATTGAAATTTTTAATAAATAAACGAAGGGAAATTATTATGAAAATAATCGTTGATGCCTTTGGCGGAGATAACGCTCCCGTGGAAATTCTAAAGGGCTGTGCTCAGGCACTTGAAGAGAACAATGGCTTAGAGCTTATTGTTACGGGTCCGGAGGATAAGATAAAAAGTGCGGCTAAGGAAAATGACATTAATATTGATAAGCTTAAGATTCAAAATTGCACGGAAATCCTTACAATGGAGGATCACGCAGGAGATGTTCTTAAAAAGAAAAAAGACAGCTCAATGACAGTCGGTTTGCAGATGCTTGCAGACGGTAAGGCAGATGCTTTTCTTTCAGCAGGAAACAGCGGAGCTTTAATCACAGGTGCTACTCTTATCGTTAAACGTATCAAGGGAATTAAGCGTCCTGCTTTCTCTCCGATTTTGCCGAAGTACGAGGGTATGTTTATGCTTGTTGACGGCGGTGCAAATGCAGAATGTAAGCCCGATATGCTCAGACAGTTTGCTATTATGGGTTCTGTTTATATGGACAAGGTTATGAAGGTCAAAAATCCGAGAGTTGGTCTTGCAAATGTCGGTACAGAGGAGCACAAGGGTGACACACTCAGACTTGAAACCTTTGCTCTTTTAAAGGAAACTCCCGTAAACTTTATAGGTAACGTAGAGGGAAGAGAGCTCCCGATGGATGCTTGTGATGTTGTAGTTACTGACGGTTTTACAGGTAACCTCATTCTTAAAACCTATGAGGGCGTTGCCATGGCTGTAATGAAGAAAATCAAGGGCGTATTTACGAAGAGCCTAAAAAATAAGCTTGCCGCCGCTATGGTTATGAGCGATGTTAAAGAGCTTAAAACAGCAATGGATTCCGATACCTACGGCGGAGCACCGATTCTCGGTGCAAGCAAGCCTGTATTCAAGGTTCACGGAAACGCTACGGCTGTTACGGTGAGAAACGCAATAGCACTTACCGTGAAGTACGTTGAAACAAACGTAATCAGCGAAATTGAAAAAACTGTTGCACAGATTAACGCTTAAATAAAACGTCTGACATCTATTAAAAGAGGTAATATTTATGCAAGAATTGGAAAAAGTGATTGATTATAAATTTAAGGATAAAGGCTTGCTTACAACAGCACTTACGCACTCTTCCTTTGCAAACGAAATGCACGATGGCACAAAGTACAACGAGCGATTGGAGTTCTTGGGCGACAGCGTGCTGAGCATTGTAGTTTCGGATTATATTTATTTAAACTGTCCTCACCTGCCGGAGGGTGAGCTTACAAAGCTCAGAGCATCTCTCGTTTGTGAGAAGTCACTCTATGTGTATGCAAAGCAGATTAACCTCGGTGCTTATATGAGATTGAGCAAGGGCGAGAGAAGAACAGGCGGCGGTGACAGACCGTCAATTCTCTCCGATGCGTTTGAGGCATTGATTGCGGCTATCTACCTTGACGGTGGAATCGAGCCTGCAAAAAGGTTTATTCTCAGATTTGTTGTGCCGGATATCAAAAGCTCAAAGCCGAAGAAGTTTAAGGATTACAAGACTTCATTGCAAGAAATTATTCAGAAGAACCCCGAAGAGAGATTGGAGTATGTTCTCGTTAAGGAATCAGGCCCCGACCACGATAAGCATTTTGTAGTTGAGGTTCATCTGAACAGTAACGTAATCGGCAAGGGCGGCGGAAGAAGCAAGAAGGAAGCCGAACAGCAGGCGGCAAGAGAAGCATTGGAGTTGATGGGATATTGAAGCACGGCAATATTGCTTTGTTTGTACCGCATAACGGCTGTCCGAATCAGTGTACATTTTGCAATCAGAAGAGTATAACGGGAAAGCAGTACCAGCCTACGAAAAAGGACGTTGACAATGCGGTTTCGCAGGCTTTGTCGTCCTCGGTAAAAAGCGGAGTAAGGTACGATTATGAGATTGCCTTTTTCGGCGGAAGCTTTACTGCAATCGACAGGGAATATATGCTTTCTTTGCTCAAGGTGGCTTACAAATACGTTGAGGATAAAACAGTCAGCGGTATTCGCCTTTCAACCCGTCCCGATGCGATTGACAGGGAAGTGCTCGAGATTTTGAAGTCTTACGGCGTTACGTCTGTTGAACTCGGTGCACAGAGTATGTGTGACGAGGTTCTTACTGCAAACCGCAGAGGGCATACCGCAGACAATGTCAGAAATGCGTCAAGGCTTATAAAAGAGTACGGTTTTTCGCTCGGCTTGCAGATGATGACGGGACTTTACAAAAGTAACCGTGAAAGAGATATATATACTGCAGAAGAAATTATTTCCCTTAATCCCGATACGGTGCGTATTTATCCGACCGTCACGCTTTCGGGAACACAGCTGGGTGACCTGTACAAAAGCGGAGCTTTTATTCCCACACCGCTTGAAGAGTCGGTTAATCTGTGTGCTTTGTTGTTGAATTTATTTTCGGAAAATAACATAGAGGTTATTCGACTTGGACTTCATTACAGCGAGGATTTGGAAAGAGATATGCTCTTTGACAATTACCACCCTGCATTTAAGGAGCTTTGCGAAAGCAAATTGATGCTTGATAAATTTGTCGGAATCGTGAACGATACGGGTTTGATTAAAGGGAAAAAGCCTATTAATGTTACCGTGTCTGTCAATCCGTCAAGCGTTTCAAAGCTTGTGGGGCAGAAGAGGACGAATATAAAGGCTATGAATGATATGGGATTTAACGTAAAGCTTAGCCAAAACAAAAATCTTTCCGCATACGAAATTATTATAGAGCCGCAAGGCTGAGGGTGATATAATGCTATTAAAATCATTGGAGATACAAGGCTTTAAAACCTTTCCCGATAAAACTAAATTAACCTTTGACAAGGGCATTACATCGGTTGTTGGCCCGAACGGCTCAGGTAAGAGTAACATCAGTGACGCTATCCGTTGGGTGCTCGG
>JBGVDU010000078.1:0-1155 GCA_045119555.1 Acutalibacteraceae bacterium
TGATGCCCCTGTTGTGCTTCAATAATTCTAATAAAACACCTTAGTTAGAATTAGTATTAATTTTTATGATTACACAATTTCAATCTTATATTCCTTAAACCAATGGTCAAGCTGAACGATATATGCAAGTATTTGAGGTGCTCTCATTAGCTGTCCGTACCATGGGGAGGAGATTTCATCGGGGTTTTCGATTATTTCTCTTACTCCGCTTTCTTTCAAATAGTATCGCAGAGGCGAAGTTTTATCTTCAAGAACTCTCATAGCACCCTCGCTCGTCAGCTTGAAGTACAAAGGATTGTGAGTTTTTGGATACGGACTTTTCTTTCTCCACGCTATTGTTTCGGGAAGAAGGTCTGAAAAGGCTTCACGCACAATTCCTTTTTCTCGGCCGCCCAGTGCCTTATATTCCCATGGCATATTGTATGCGTAGCTGACAATTCTATAATCGCAGAAAGGCACTCGAACCTCCAGTCCGTTATACATGGAGCAACGGTCTTTTCTGTCAAGAAGTGTCTGCATAAACCAGTTAAAGTTCAGCATAAACATTTCTCTCATACGCTTTTGATGCGGTGTATCGGTTGTAAGAGTATCTGTTTTTCTGACCGTTTGCATATACTTTTGGTGAACGTATTCTTCTCCACGGGGAAGTGCACCGTCTTTTAAAATACTGCGTCTGATGTTTAAGGTTCGTGACCACGGGAAACATTCCTCAAATAATATTTCTCGATTGTGATACCAAGGGTAGCCTCCGAATAGCTCATCGGCACATTCTCCCGACAATGCAACGGTAAAATCTTTTTTCACTTCTTTGCAGAAAAGCAAAAGTGAAGAATCAACGTCTGTCATTCCGGGCAAATCTCTCGCAATTACGGAATCTAAAAGTGCATTGTAAAGGTCGGTATTATCAAGAATAACCTGATGATGATTTGAGCCGATATGCTCGACCATTATATCAATAAAATCTTCGTCGGAATTTGGTTGGAAGAGGCTTTGCTTAAAATACTTTTTATTGTCAACATAATTAACTGAGTATGTGTCAAGAATCTTATTTTTCTTCTTGAAATAATTCGATGCAACATTAGAAATTATACTGCTGTCAAGTCCGCCCGATAAAAATGTACACAGGGGAACATCACTGACAAGCTGTCTTTCTAT
>JBGVDU010000079.1:0-2334 GCA_045119555.1 Acutalibacteraceae bacterium
CCTCCTCGGTACAATCAACTAACGCATAGGCTGTGTCGGGAACAACATTATTTGCTGCCCCCGATTCAAATTGTGTAAGCGTAGTGTTGTTCGGCACGGGAGAAGAAATTTCCAAATGAAAAATTCCTTTCTCTGCCTTACAAATGCCGTACTCGGAATCGGGAGTAAAGCTCAAATCGGGAACAGGCTCATTCTCAAAATATGTTTCCATATCAGTCATGCCGATTTCCTCGGCTGTGCCGAAAATAACTCTAATTCTGTTGCCCTTAATTCCGCACTCTTTAAGTGCTCTCAAGCAATACAAGGCGGCAAGTGCTGAGCCTTTATCGTCGGCAACTCCTCTGCCGTAAAGTCTGCCGTCTTTTCTTGTAAGTGCAAAAGGCTCGCACGACCAGTCGGCTCTTTCTGCGGGTACAACGTCAAGATGAGTTAAAACTCCGCATATCTTCTCTCCCTCGCCGTATTCGGCATGGCCGGCTATATTGTCATAATTTTTTGTTTCAAATCCAAATTGCTTCGCCTTTTCAAGCATCCAATTCAGTGCCTCCGCAGGACCCCTTGTGCCCTCGGAAGAAACGGATCTGATGCTCAAAAGCTCGTTTAAATCATTTAAAAATTCTTCCTTATAGCTTAATAATACTTCATCGAAATTTTTCATAACTCTCATTCCTTTCCGCAGCTTATATTAAAATATGCTTTCAAACACAATTTGTTATTACAGCTGTTCGATAACCCGAATTTTATATTCAATCATAGGTTATCGAACATACTGTTCTTAAAATTCTCGACCGAATAATCTCAAATTATTCGTCTGATGCCTTTTCGGAGGCTTCCTCCGCAGAGGCTTTCTCTTCCTCATGCTTTTCCAAGGTTAAAGAATTTTTATCTTCCTTTATTTCGGGAGCGTTCTCTGCATTTTCAGAATTTAAAGGCTCTTTATCGGAAACCTCATTTGCGATATTGTCAATTACTTCATCAATCTCAGACTCTGGATTTTCCGAAATTTCTTCGGAAAGCGACTCATCTGTTCCCACCGTCAAGGCAAGCGGAACGGGTCTTTTTCTCATCGGTCTTGTGCCGAGTGTAAGGTTTTTGTACTTCTCGCCGAGTTCATCAGCAGGACCCAAAGCGGCTACTTTGTAGCTTTTCTTAAGCTTCGGTCGGGGCTTGATGAGATTTTTCTTTTTGGAAATTATCATATAGACAATATACAATACCACGCTGACAGCCGTCACAGCTATTCCGACTTTAAGACCGGGTGTATGATACTCAAATTCAATCTTATTTGTAGTGCCGCCTCTTACACGAACCGCCATAAAGCCAACATCTACCTTTTCGATTTCGACATCGACACCGTTCACCTTTGCACTCCAGCCGTCCTCGTAAGGAACACTGAAGAATACAAGCCTGTCTTCTCCGGCAGGAACGGTGATTTCAGCCTTAAAGCTGCTGTTGCCGTACTCGAACGATGAGCAGGTGTTTTCTTTCAGAGCATCGCAGTCCTTTGCAAATGTCGCCGCATCGTAGGTCAGAGTATCTATATTCTCAATATGCATCATAAGGTCGCCGTACTCCTCAACCTGTTCATCGGTAAGCACCAATGCCTTGAGCAGCAACAGGTGTCTGTTATCCTCACTGCATGCGTAATACTGGCTTTCCGTGATATAGCTGTCGAAATAGAAGCCGTACGGAATATAATTATCATTTTCGTAAATCTTGTAGCCATTTTGAGTATCGACATAAGTGTATCCCGGCATTCTTGTCTGATTTTGATCATTCTCAAACTGATCGTCATCGTCTGCGTAGTCGAAAAGATACTTAACGGAAAGCAGGCTTCTAAGACCGTAGTACTTAACCTCCGGACGAGAGCCTACATCTCTCGGAACTCCGACAGTCGGGTAAAATTCGTAAATAGACCCCGGCACAACGCTCTGGAACGCTTGAATTGTGGGAATCTGCCAGAACATGCCCACGTTATCCATCGTTTCGTAAAAATCGGAACGCACATTTTGCAGGTCATCGTCAAGGTCAATATCCTTACCGTTATTAAGAACGTAAGGAATTATAAAATCGTCCACATCATAGCTGTGGCTTTTTCCCAAGCCGATAATATAAGCCGAATAAAGAATTGCCACAACGCCAAAGCATGCCGTAGCCTTTATGGCGAACGTCTTTCTGTCCTTCTTTAAAGCACGAATCAACAAGGTCACAAGTGCTATACAAAGCATTGCAATGGCAACATAAATCCAAAATCTCTCGGGATATTCTTCAAGACCGAAAATTTCCAATATACTCTCTTCATCAACCTCATTGCCGTTGGGCATAAGTCCTATG
>JBGVDU010000080.1:0-2846 GCA_045119555.1 Acutalibacteraceae bacterium
AATATTGTTGATGCACCTGTAAGCACCGAGGTTAAGCAAGGTCAATCGGTTGATGTTCCTATTATAATGTATCATGCAGTTTCCGATGTTCAAAGCATTCAAGGTGAATACGTTATTTCATCGGCTGAATTTGAAAACGACTTGAAGTACCTCGCCGATAACGGCTACACAACCGTGTTCGTGGAGGATATTGTCAATTTCGTAAACGGCAACGGCAGTCTTCCCGAAAAACCGATAGTTTTAACATTCGATGACGGCTACTACAATAATTATTTATATGTATTTCCTCTTTTAAAAAAATACAATGCAAAAGCTACAATTTCCCCTATTGCATATTACAGTGAGCTGTACACCGAAACGACAGATGTCAACGAATGTTATTCACACAGTACATGGAGTGAGCTTAAAGAAATGCACGAATCGGGCTGTGTTGAAATCGGAAATCATACATACAATCTGCATACAAACGACAGTATTCAAACGGGAGTTGGGCAGATAAGCGGAGAAAGCTCCAATACTTACAAGGAGAGAATTACTCAAGATATTCTGACCGCACAAAACATGATTAAAGAAAATACAGGCAAAGAATGCACAGTGTTCGCTTATCCGTTCGGAAAATATAATGAAACAGCCGAGGACACGGTAAGAAATTTAAATTTTACGGCTATACTTACATGCAACGGCGGTATCAACCATTTAACCCAAGGCGACAACGAATCGCTTTACGAGTTGAAAAGGCTTATTCGTCCGCATAACAGCGGACTTGAAAATATATTAAAATAATTTTAGGAGTGATTTTTTTGTCGAGTGTTTTTATAAGTCCATCTGTACAGGAATTTAATCAGTATGCGGGAGGCGGAAACGAGGAATATTATATGAATCTTATCGCCGATGACCTTGTACCGATGCTCATCGCCAAAGGAATTTCGGTAGAAAGAAACAATCCCGATGACAGCCTGACAGCAGTAATAAGACAATCAAACTCCGCACCGAGAGATTTGCACCTTGCCATTCACAGCAACGCAGGCTCGGGACAATATGCAGGCCGCTCAAAGGGTGTTGAAATTTACTACTACCCTTACAGTGCCCAAGGTAAACGTGCCGCAGAAATTATTGCCGAAAATTACAAAAAAATATATCCGAATCCAAATGCCGTGCAGACTATTCCAACCACCAAGCTTGCCGAAATCACAAGGACGAAGGCCCCTGCCGTGCTTGTTGAAGTCGGCTTCCACGACAATCCCGAAGAGGCTCAATGGATAAGAGAAAACATAAATAATATAGCCACGGTTTTGGCTACAAGTGTAGAAGAATTTTTGGAATCTTAACAATTAACATAAATATTTGCATATATAGAAGAAATACTATTGACAAACAGTCGAAATAGGTTTAAGCTATAAGTAGTAATTTGCAGTTCATCGGTAGGTAAGGCTACCATAGGGATACGGGTTGCTGCCGCAAAGTAGTGGAGACACTATTCGTAGGCCAACAGGTAACATCGACAGCAAGGTGTTACTTAACGCAATTTCATTGCCCTGTGATGCTAAAGCTTGAACGATTGTACCAACGCTTTTTTGCCCGGTCATTTCGCTGTGTTAAGTTCGCCTTGCTTTCCGTTTTTGAATGCAAGGCTGTATTTTTTCAGGGGGTGTTTTTCGTGGCAGAAACAGAAAAAGCAACAAACATTGAAATTGAAGAGCTTGCAACCAGGGTACCTGAATATATCTGCGAACGAAGGTACTCGGAACTTAAAGAAATTCTTATAGATATGAACCCTGCGGACATCGGCGATCTTATGGAAAAGCTTCCGAGAGAAAGCCTGCCGCTTGTTTACCGTATATTACCCAAAGAGCTTGCAACGGACGTATTTGTTTATATAGATTCCGACACTCAGGAGCTTCTCATTTCCACCTTCAGTGACAGTGAGCTTAAAGAGGTTATCGACGATTTATATATTGACGATACGGTTGATATGATTGAGGAAATGCCTGCGTCGGTTGTTAAACGTATTTTAAAGCATGCCGACCCGGAAATGAGAATTGAAATCAATAAAATTCTCAAATACCCAAAGGACAGTGCAGGCTCGGTAATGACTACCGAATACGTTGATTTGAAGAAAAATGTCACCGTTGAGGACGCATTTCTCAGAATAAGACGAACGGGCGTTGATAAGGAAACGGTTTACACCTGCTACGTTACCGATGAAAACAGAAAGCTTATAGGCTTGGTAACGGTTAAGGATTTGCTTATGGCGGACTATCAAGAGAAGATAAACGACATAATGGAAACCAACATTATTTATGTAAACACCTCGGACGACCAGGAATACGTTGCAAATATGTTCACAAAATACGACTTTTTGGCTATTCCCGTTGTTGATGCCGAAAGACGTCTTGTAGGAATCGTAACCTTTGACGATGCTATGGACGTAATGCAGGACGAAACGACCGAGGATATCGAAAAAATGGCGGCTATCTCCCCTACGGACAAGCCTTATCTTAAAATGTCCGCTGTTGAAATTTGGAAAAAGCGAATACCGTGGCTGCTTGTTCTTATGATTTCAGCTACGTTTACCGGAATGATTATTTCATCATTTGAAGAAGCACTTGCAAGCTTTGTGGTGCTCACATCATTTATTCCAATGCTTATGGACACAGGCGGAAATACGGGAAGTCAGGCATCTGTTACAATTATCAGAAGTCTTTCGCTTGGAGATATAGAGTTTAAAAACTTGCCGCGAGTTATGTGGAAGGAATTCAGAGTTTCCATTCTGTGCGGCTGTACTCTTGCGGCGGCAAACTTTGTTAAGCTTTTAACATTGGACAAATACCTGCTTGGCAACGATC
>JBGVDU010000081.1:0-2827 GCA_045119555.1 Acutalibacteraceae bacterium
AGAGAAGAGATTCTTAAGGTTCATGCTAAAAATAAGCCTCTTGCTCCCGATGTTGACTTGAAAGTAATAGCTCAGCAGACAGCAGGCTTCACAGGTGCAGATCTTGAGAATATCCTTAATGAATCTGCACTCCTTGCAGCGAGAAAAGACAAAAAGGCCATTACAATGGATGAGGTTGAAGAAGCTACAATTAAGGTTGTTGTCGGTACTGAGAAAAAATCCAGAGTAATGACTGAAAAGAATAAGAAAATTACGGCTTATCACGAAACAGGTCATGCAATCGCTCATTATTTCTGTGAAACACAGGACGATGTTCATCAGATTTCTATTATTCCGAGAGGCTTTGCAGGCGGTTATACTATGTCTTTGCCGAGCGAGGATAAAATGTATAACACTTATAATGAAATGAAGGAAGAGCTTATAGTTCTTCTTGGCGGACGTGTTGCCGAGAGTCTTATTTTCGATGACGTTTCAACAGGTGCTTCAAACGATATCGAGAGAGCAACAGATATTGCACGTTCTATGATTACGAAATACGGTATGAGTGAGAAGCTCGGCCCGATTGCGTTCGGAGAAAACTCCAATGAAGTGTTTATCGGAAGAGATATGGGTCATACTAAGAATTATTCCGAAAAGGTTGCCGCTGAAATTGATGATGAGATTTACGCTCTTGTTAAGGAAGGCTACGATAAAGCAACTGAAATTCTTTCAGAGAATATAGACAAGCTCCATGAGGTTGCTCAGATTTTGATGAAAAAAGAAAAATTAAGCGGTGATGAGTTTAAGGTAATTATGAAGGATTCTTCTGCCGCAGTAGTTGAGTAAAAGGCGTTTGCTCAAAAAGTAGAATAATTATTTATGCTGCATCCATGGGTAAATTTCCTCTGGGTGCAGTGTTTTTTAGGAAGAGGTGTGTGTTTTATGGCAGAAAAAAGCATTGTAGTTAAGGGTGCAAGAGAGCATAATCTGAAGAATATAAATGTTGAAATTCCAAGAGATAAGCTTGTAGTTATAACCGGCCTTTCAGGCTCGGGCAAATCATCGTTGGCTTTTGATACAATTTACGCAGAGGGACGCAGAAGATATGTAGAATCTCTTTCATCCTATGCCCGAATGTTTTTGGGACAGGTGGAAAAGCCTGATGTTGACAGCATAGACGGCTTGTCGCCTGTGATTTCCATTGACCAAAAAACAACATCACAAAATCCACGTTCAACAGTAGGTACGGTAACGGAGATATATGACTACCTTAGATTGCTGTACGCAAGAATAGGTGTTCCGCATTGTCCCGTTTGCAACAGACCCATTGAACAACAGAGCATTGACCAAATTGTTGAAAAGGTTTTACAATTTGAAGAGGGAACAAAGATTCAGATTTTATCACCCATTGTAAGAGGACGTAAGGGCGAGCATGTAAAAACACTCGATAAAGCAAGAAAAGACGGTTATGTAAGAGTAAGAATAGACGGTGAAATATTTGCTCTTGATGAGGATATTAAACTTGAAAAGAATAAAAAGCATAATATAGAAGTTGTAATTGACAGACTTGTCGTAAAGCCGAGCATCAGAAGCCGTCTTGCCGATTCAATAGAAACATCCTCAGCTCTTTCAGACGGGTTGACCGTAGTTGAAGTTATCGGCGATAAGGATTATCTTTTTTCGCAAAAATATTCTTGTCCCGAGCATGGTATAAGCATTGATGATTTATCACCGAGAATGTTTTCTTTTAATAATCCATTCGGTGCCTGCAGTAAATGCACAGGACTTGGCGTATTTATGAAGATTGACGAAGCACTTGTTGTTCCCGATGCAACGAAATCAATCCGAAAAGGTGGTATAAAGGCAAGCGGTTGGGCAATGGAGGGTTCTTCCATTGCGACAATGTATATGGAGGCACTCTCGGAAAAGTACGACTTCTCCCTTGACACCCCTGTCGGCGAGTTACCGAAAGATGTAATACACAAGATACTTTACGGTACAGACGGCGAAAAGCTTACCGTTGTAAGAAGAAGTGAATACGGTGTGGGTACTTATGAAACTTCCTTTGAGGGGATCATAAATAATCTTGAACGTCGATTCAGAGAAACAAAAAGCAGTTGGATTAAAGAAGAAATCGAAGCATTTATGAGTGCAATTCCATGCGATATGTGCGGAGGCAGACGTCTTTCAAGAGAAAGTCTGTCAGTTACTGTCGGCGGACTGAATATCAGTGAATTTTGCGATTTCTCGATTGTTGCGGCTTTGGATTTTTTGGATAATTTACAGCTTTCAGAGAGAGATAAAAAAATCAGTGAGTTGATAATCAAAGAAATCAAGGACAGACTTAATTTCCTTAAAAGTGTTGGTCTTAATTATCTTACGCTTTCCCGCTCCTCGGGCACACTTTCCGGCGGAGAAAGTCAGAGAATCCGACTTGCCACTCAAATAGGCTCTTCACTCATGGGAGTTCTTTATATCCTTGACGAACCGAGTATAGGTTTACATCAAAGAGATAACGATAAACTGATAGAAACATTAAAGCATCTCAGAGATTTGGGAAATACTGTAATAGTCGTTGAGCACGATGAAGACACTATGTATGCTGCCGACCATATAATAGATATCGGCCCCGGTGCAGGTGTTAACGGCGGTGAGCTTGTATGCAGCGGAAGTGTTGAAAAAGTTAAAAAGTGCAAAAAGTCTATTACAGGACAGTATCTTTCGGGAGAAAAATACGTTGAAATCCCCGAAGCGAGGCGACAAGGCAACGGCACCTTTTTGAGAGTTATCGGTGCTGAGGAAAATAATTTAAAGGGTGTGGATGTTTCCATTCCTCTCGGTGCTTTTG
>JBGVDU010000082.1:0-3630 GCA_045119555.1 Acutalibacteraceae bacterium
ATATCACATCAAAGCCTTATTTGCTCAAAAACGGCGATATGCTTCTTTTATGCTCCGACGGTGTTACAAATGCACTCAGTGATGATGAGATTTTGCGTGCGGTAAGCGAAAACATCGAGGATGTTTATGCCTGCTGTAAGGAAATAATACGTTCGGTAAACGATAAAAATGAGAAAATACAGGATAACGCAACGGCTGTTATTGTTCAGTATGTGGAATAGCCTTTAACAAACATACCGAATTTGGCGTGATGCGTTTGATTTCAGATAATATTTTGGAAGGAGCCTTTGAATGAAAAGATGCTTAAATTGTCGCAAGACGTATGAAGATAATTTAACAGAGTGTCCAAACTGTGGCTATAAGCCACGTTCCAAGGCTAAGAGCAGAAGTAAAGAGGATACACAGGAAATAGATATCAGAAGTCAGAGCGGCGGTGCAAGCGTGAGCCCCGATTACAATAAAAGCAGCGTTCGCAGTTCAAGACGTGCAGGTTCTTTTTACTTGCAGGGCGGAGAGCGTCTGAATAAAAGATATTCCGTTATAAATGTAATGGGCTTCGGTGCGTTCGGTGTGGCTTATGAATGCTTTGACAATAACACTCAAAGAAATGTTGTGGTTAAAGAATATATGCCGTCGTATTTGGTGAGCAGAGCTTCAAACGGCAGAGAGGTTGAACCGCTTTCAGATGAAGCTGAGGTAACCTTTTCGATAGGTGAAACCGCCTTTGTCGATGAGTCTAAAAAGCTTGTGGATAACGAGGTTGCCTGCGTACCGAGAATGTATGAGCATTTTCAGCAGAATAATACATCGTACGTTGTAACAGAGCTTGTGCACGGCGAGTCGCTTACCTCTATCATAAGAAGAAAGGGCAAGCTTTCGTATCACGCAACGATTACGATTATCACAAGTGTGCTCCAAGGCTTGAGAAAGCTGAATAAAGTGGGGATTATACACGGTGATATCTGCCCCGATAATATAATTGTAGATTCCGAGGGCGGCACATATCTTTTGGATTATAACCTATCCGATTTTAACAAAAATGTTTATACTCAAAGAGATTCCGGCAAGCTTCGTGCAGGTTACAGTGCTCTTGAAATGTATTATATGAACATGGAACAGGGACCGTGGACAGATGTTTATGCGGCGGCGGCTACAATGTATAAAATGCTTACAGGCGTAACCGTACCGTCAGCAATCAAAAGAAAGACGAGCGATACTCTTGTTTCGCTTTCAAAGCTTGGAGTTGCCATAACTCCGGGTGCGGAAAAGGCAATGTTCAAGGCTTTAAAGGTCGATTACGAGAAGAGAACTCAGAATCCCGAGGATTTCTTAAACGGCTTGATGGGCGACGGCTTTGATAATTTATCGGAAGAAAAAGCGGCACGCCCGATTCCCGTAAAGCCCGAGCCAAAGAGAAAACAGCGAAACGGTAATTCGGTATTAAATACAATTTTAATATTTTTGATTATTGCGATAATCGGTGTTGTTATATGGTTGTTTGTTTCGGGTGTATTCGCATTGCCTGCGGCAGTAACAAATTTGTTCTCACAGGGCAGTGCCGATAATTCGGATACGGATGCAAGCTCGAAATTATCGTCCTCGAATTATTCCGATTATGTAGGCGATTTCTACGAAAATGAATCCTCCGAGGAGGAGTCGGACAGCGAAGAGGAATCAGACACCACCGATAGTGATATAGATATATTTGATATTTTCGGCTCAAGAGAAGAAAGCAGTGAAGAAGAGAATTCTTCCGAGGAAAGCCTTTGGGAGGATTACTCATCCGAGGAGGAGTATTATTCTTATCCCGAGGATTATAACGACTCAAGCTACTACGATGATTCAAATGATTGGGAGAATACATCTTCCGAGGTTTATTACGATGATACCTCGTCCTACTATGATAATACATCATCAAACGATTTTATGAACGACTTAGCTTCGTCTTTAAATTCCAAAATTGCAGATGTGGAGTCGAGTGCAGGTGAGTATATCAACAATATTTTAGGGAATTACTGATAAAACAATTTCTCCCTTGACATTTCTACAAAATGTGATAAGATAATTCTAACAGAATATAAAATTATAAAATGCAAAAATTATGGTTCTGCTTTGCAGATTAATAGGGAAGAGCGGTGCAAATCCGCCACAACAGCCATTACTGTGATTGATTACGGCGAAGCATTATTCCATTGGCTAAAGCCGAGAAGGAGCGTCGCCGCGGTTTTACCGCTACTCATTAAGTCAGGAGACCTGCCATGATTTTATTAAATAAAGCTCTTGGGCAATGGAGAGTCTGTTATTTACGCATAATCTCGCAGGATAGCTGCGTCTTTTTGTAAATACTCAGGCTCAAGGTGTTTGTTTTTATGCTTTGAGCCTGATTTATTTTTTATAAAAAATTGAAGAGGAGAATGAACAATGAAAAAATTCACAAAAACGATTTCCGCATTTGTGGTTGCCGTAATGGCAGCGGCTTCAATGTCTGTGGCTGCATCAGCCGATGCGTCTTACGACATTACCTTCAGAGTAGAGGGTCCGGAGAGTAATATTTATTATGATACTCTGACTGTTCCTTATGATGACAATCTTACTGCGGCAGAGGCTTTGGCTTACCTTGACGAAAAATCGGACGAGGTTAAATTCACAGGTGTGGACAGCGGCTACATCACCGATGTAAACAATATCTCGGCAGGCAAATTCGGCGGCTGGGACGGTTGGTACTATGCCGTAAACGGGGAATCGGCTTCTGTTGGAATAAACGACTGTGTACTTGCAAACGGCGATGACATCGTTTTGTATTACGGCGGATATCCTTGCCAAATTCCCCAGGCAGATACATCTAAGCTTGACAGCGAGGGCGTTATCGTTTTTACAAGCAATGATAAGGAGTATGACGAAAACTTTAATGCTTCTATCGTTGTAAACAAGGTTACCGATGCAGAAGTTACCGTAAACGGTGATAAGTACACGACAAATGAGGACGGCGAGATTAAAATCCCCGCAGATAAGCTTACAAGCGAGCTTTCCGTTCAGATTGAGAAAAAAGACGAATCGGGTGCACCGGCAGTGCTGAGATTTGCCCCTGATTACAAGCTTAGCTACAACGGCTCATTGACTGTTGACACGGAAACAGATACAGACACAAGCTCCGATACAGACACTGATTCTGATTCCGACACAGATACAAGCTCCGATAAGGATGCTTCTTCAAACACAAGCTCAAAAACAACTACAACACGCACCACAACCACAACACGCACAACTTCGACTTCAACGACAACTTCAGCCGTTGCAACAACAGCAACAGGCGACGGAAGAATTTATCTCGCAGTAGGCGTATTCGCTGTGGCAATAGTAATTGCAATACTTATGGTTGTGTTGAAAAAGAAATCCGATAAGGATTGATAGAAGTTTTTATGAATGATATTTCTCCTGCCGAAAAACATCGTGATATGAAATGATGTTTTTCGGCAGATTTATTTAGGAATACTCTGTTTTTATGTATTGACGGTTTGCGTTATCCTAATTTGCTTGGGAGGTATAAATAAGAAAAAAGAAAAATATACTCAGCTTGACCGTGTAAGAAGAAAGTAATATAATAGGTTCTTTAATTGCAATAAGAAATCG
>JBGVDU010000083.1:0-5338 GCA_045119555.1 Acutalibacteraceae bacterium
TGTACCGTCGCTGAGGTTTGTGCCGATAGACTCCGAAAAGCTTTCAAAAGCGTTTTCAATCTCGGTAATGGCACGGAGATTTTTACGGATTTTAAACACATTGATAAGCGTTATCGAAAAATCAACGGCAAATGCCGCATAGAATATGATGAGCATTGCAATTCCGAGATTTTTCGGAATAAAATCAACAAACTTCATAACGGTTGGGTGGACAACATTTATTACAAGCACACACGCCAAGCCCCAAAGCAGGGAGAACCGCAGACATATATAACCCTTGATATTGAAAGGCTCATCGGTGTAATCCCACCATTTTTCGTGGAATAGCTTTTCGAGCAAAAAGCCAACTGCAAATTCAAGCACCGAAGTGAATATTACAGACGCAATGAAGAGCAGTCCCCAGTAGTTTTTTATTCCCTCCAAGAATAAAACAACAAGCAATACGCCTATTCCGTAAATAGGGCATACGGGCCCCGTGTTGAAGCCACGATTTACAAATTTACCGTCCGTTGCAGCGGCAAATACTACCTCGGCACACCAGCCGATAAAGCTGTAAATTATAAATATAAATGCTGTTTCATAAAATGAATAATCCAATTATATCACATCCTTTTTGAAAAAATTTTTCTCAAAAAGTACCCCTGTTCATTTTATGATAAATACAACATAAGCTCCCAAACGTGAGTACGAAGAGAGCTTAAACTGCAATGTTTTATTTTTTTATGCTGTTAACGTGTTCTTTAATGGCGGCGAAGCTTTCCGCACTTATAACGTGCTCCATGCGGCATGCGTCCTCAACGGCAATTTCGGGATTCACACCAAGCTCAATCAGCCAGCTTGAAAGAAACGTGTGCCTTTCGTACATTCTTTCGGCAATTTCACGGCCGGATTCGCAAAGAGTGATATACCCCTTGCTGTCCATTTCGATGAAGCCGTTTTTGCGAAGGTTTTTCATCGCAATGCTGACACTCGGCTTAGAATATTCAAGCTCGTTTACAATGTCGATAGAACGTACCATACCGATTCGATTTTTGAGAATAAGAATGGTTTCGAGGTAATTTTCCGCTGATTCGTGTATTTCCATATTTTCACCCACTTCCGTTTGGTTTGTGTTATGTAAAGATTAATGAATGTCGAATCTACGACAGCTTAGTGGATATTATAACATATTTATATGCTGTTTATCAAGGTAAAAAAGTAAAATTTTGCAGTTTTCGGTAATGAATACAGAGAAGAATTTGTTTAGTGGGCAATTTTTCGTTAAGCTGTATTGTATAAGAGAAAAAACAGCAAATAGTTACAAAAAAATCGTTTCATTGACAAAAATGTAATAACTTTGTATAATAAAATTGATTGAATTAAAAAATTATGTAAATATAATGAAAAGGTGGTCTTAATGAACGATATGGAAAAAGAAACATCAAAAAGCAAGCCCGAAGCATCGTTAATTACAGAGCACGATAACAGCCTTGATGATGTTTCCGAATTAACCTATGAGGACTATCTCAGTGCTGTTTATACTTATCAGGATAAGCTTGTCGAAAAGAAGGAATGTGAAGCTGAAATAGGCAGAATGTTCAAGGTGACGGAGAAAAGCAAAAAAATGCTTGATGACACGACAAAGGCGATTGACGATAACCGCTCCAAAAGAAGGAAAGTCCACGATTTAGCTATAGCACAGCAAAAGGCTGTTTGGAAATCCAAGCAGGACAGGCTTGATGTAAAAATAAGTCAGGAGTCGGGGAGAGCAAAGGACGAGGCACAGGCCGAAAAGGATAAACGAGCGGCAGAGCTGAAAAAATCCGAGGAGGATTTTAAGAAAAAGAAGCAGGAGGTTGAAAGCCGAGAAAAGTACCTCGGCCAAGAGCACGTCGATTTACAGCACACAAGGGAATTTTTGGATGATTACCATGCCGACGATGTTCCTGTTGCCGATGAATCTGTGCTTGAGCTTTTGGAGCTTGCGGAGGAAAAAGGCTTAATGACACCTCATTATAAGGCTTTGCTTAATATGAAAACATCCGAGGTTTGTAAAAAAAGAATAACCGATGTTGAAGACTTGCTTAAACAGGAGAGTGAATTTGCTTCTTCCGAGTGCGTTAAAAAGCTTAAGGAGGGCAAGGTCACACGGAAGGTTATAAAGGAATTTTCCGTAGTTGCCGCCGCTGTGTTTTTGGTGATAACATACGCTTTTTCGCTGATGTCGGGCTCTGTTTCGGTCAACAATCCGTTCTCATTTGTTTTAAGCCTGACGTGTGCAGGCATAAGCACAGTTTTCGTGGGCGGAGTGCTTATGACGATTGTGGAGGTAATAGGCAAAAAATATTGGTTTGAAGATGAAATGACAATGCAGGACAGAAGCCTGCTGATTGCCGTGCTTGTCATAGGCATGATAGGCGGCTTCTTGATTTGGCTGTTCCTGCTTTACGGCAGGACGGGAATTTTTAATAATGTGTATTACCTTATCTCCGCAATAGGAGCATCGCTTATTTTTAAACGATTTCTTAATCTCGAAATTTGCGAAAAACTTTTGGGTAAGCTGCCGTTTCTTAAAAACAGAGCGAGGCACTTCGTTTTTAAAGCTGCCGAAAATACGGAGGCTGATTTGCAGATATACTGTTATATGAATCACAGTGCCGTTTTGCAGTATCTTTCGATAGTGATACGTGACAGATTGCTCAAGCAGAATAAAAATAAGATAGAACTTAACGACAATCTGCAAATTCACAACAAAAAGGAGCAGGACGAGCTGAGCGAGCAGGCGGAGAAGCTTGAAAGGCTGAGAAAGGATATTGAGGAATTAAATAAAAAAACAGACGAACAGCTTGCCGAAAGGCTCAAGAAAATTAAGGCACAGAGAGGAGAAACGAAGAACCCCGATTTTGAAGGTCTGTTGCCGAAAAAGGTAGTTGAAGAATTAAATTCGCTTGATGAGGAGCATAAGGCTCTTTCAAAAACAAGGCTTGAGCAGGAGCAGGCGGCGAAAAAATATGAGGATAAATTCAATGCTCTTGCCGATAAGCATACTGCAATATGTGAAAAGACTGAGCTGATTGAAAGGGCGATGCACGATTGGAACAGCTCGCCGTTTCCGTCGCAGTCATCGTTTAAGATTCACCCTGTAATTTGCTTGGAGAGCAATAAAAAGTACGTTATTCTTCGCCACAATTTAAAGGCAACAGAGCTGAAATATCCCGGAAAATCTCCCGAAATGTCACCGATGTCCGTTTTGGAAAATACGATTTACAGATATATTAAGGGCTTGCTCAAAATTAATCCGAAGTCGATGCTTCAGATTAACATTGTCGATCCCGTTTCTCACCCCGATATTCTTCAATATTCCGAAAAATTCAGTCGGCTTTGCCCGAAAGGAATAGCAAACGGAGTGCGTGCGGTAAACGGCTTTGATTTGCGATTGTTTACCGAGGAATCCGATTTTGAGAGCTTCAATATGCTTTTCGGAAAAAAGACAGATGAACTTCAAGACTTTTTGCTCAAAAATTACGACAAAATATCTGACGAAAAATCACGCAGTGTTGAAACGGCGAACGCCATAAAGCAGGACGATAAAAAGCCCTTTGTGTATCAGGTGATGATTTTTGTTGTACCGAGAGCCTACGATGATACAGACTTTTTGCCGCCGCCGTATATTTTAAAATCAATAAAGGATAAAACGTACTTCAAAAAGGGAATTCTTCCTATTTTCTTCGCAGATAAGGACAGCGTCCACCCAAGCTGGGAGGGAATATTGGACAACTGCGAAATGTCGTTTTTAATAGGCGGAGGCAGGAAGAGGGAGCGAAAAACTCAATCGTAAAATAACTGTTCAAGTCGGACGGGTTTTAGTTATAAATCATTTCGAGGGTATAATATACCGTTAAAGGTATTGCCCATAAGGCTCAAACCAACGGCGGATTGCTGTGTAATTAAAAATATATAATAATACATAAACAGCTTCAGCAAAGAGATGCGGAAAAGCTGTTGATACAAACAAAAAAAGCAGGCTTCAAAACCTGCTTTTTGTTTTTTTAAAATTTTGCAAAATTATTTTACAGCCGCTTTGAGTTCGTCTACCTTGTTGAGTTTTTCCCACTCTACATCGAGATCTTCTCTGCCGATATGACCGTAGCTTGCAAGCTGTCTGTAAATCGGTCTTTGAAGCTTTAAGCTGCGGATAATTGCACTCGGACGAAGGTCGAATACCTTGCTTACAGCCTCGGAAAGCTTTTCATCGGAAACCACACCTGTGCCGAAAGTATCAACCATGATAGATACAGGCTTCGCAACACCGATTGCGTAAGCAAGCTGAACCTCACACTTTGACGCAAGCTTTGCACCTACTATATTCTTTGCAACGTGTCTTGCGGCATAAGCGGCACTTCTGTCAACCTTTGTCGGGTCCTTTCCGCTGAAAGCACCGCCGCCGTGACGTGAGTATCCGCCGTAGGTGTCAACGATAATCTTTCTTCCTGTAAGTCCGCTGTCGCCAACAGGGCCGCCGATTACAAATCTGCCTGTCGGGTTGATGAAATACTTTGTGTTCTCGTCAAGAAGTTCAGCAGGAATAATAGGCTTCACCACGTTCTCGATTAAGTCACCTCTGATTTGATTGAGAGAAACATAAGGGTCATGCTGAGTGGAGATAACAACAGTGTCGATTCTTACAACCTTGTCGTTGTCGTATTCAACAGTAACCTGTGTCTTGCCGTCGGGACGAAGATAGGGGAGTGTGCCGTTCTTTCTCACCTTTGTAAGCTGCTTTGCAAGCTTGTGTGCAAGAGAAATAGGCATCGGCATAAGCTCGGGTGTTTCGTCGCAGGCAAATCCGAACATCATACCCTGGTCGCCGGCACCAATCTGATTATCATTGTCGTTCTCGCCGTCCTTGAGCTCATAGCTTTCGTTTACGCCCATTGCGATGTCGGGGGACTGACTGTCGATAGATGTAAGCACGGCACAAGTGTTTCCGTCAAAGCCGCATTCCGGTCTGTCGTAGCCTATGCTGTTGATTACTTCTCTGGCAACTGAGCTGATGTCAACGTAACATTCGGTGGAAATCTCACCCATTACATGCACCATACCGGTTGTAGCAGTTACCTCACAAGCAACGTGGGCATTTTGATCCTGCTTCAATATCTCGTCAAGAATAGCGTCGGAAATCTGGTCGCAGACTTTGTCGGGATGACCCTCTGTTACAGATTCCGAAGTAAATAATCTTTTTGCCATTTTTGTCATTCCTTTCTTTTTGTATTCAATCAGAAAAATCTGTATTAACTAATATTAATTTTGACATAATTACCGATATAATCCGTAATTATGCAGTCCACATAACATTATA
>JBGVDU010000084.1:0-2209 GCA_045119555.1 Acutalibacteraceae bacterium
TATCAGCAAGCTCTTTTTGCTTTGTTTCCAATTCATCGTAGTTATTCAGCCGTTCTTTTTGAGTTGGAATATCTATTGCAAGCTTCTCAATTTCCGATTTGTATTCGTTGGCCGCCTTTAAAGCGTTTTTTGCTTTTTCAAGAGCAGGGGCTTGTTCGGAAAGAAGCTTTTTGTAATTTTCCAAGGATATTCGCTGTTTTTCTCGCTCTTTTGCCTTTGCGACAGAATTGTTGATTGATTCAATTTCTTTTTGTATTAATGTTTGCTTTTCGGAAAAAAGCTTTTCCTTACGAATGTCTTGCTCGATTATCTTATCTGCAAGATTGATTATTTCATCAATCGGAATTTCACCCTTTTTAGCCTTGGTAAGCTCAATTTCAAGCATATTATCGCCCGAGCAGATGAGATCGCACACATATTTATTTACATAGTCCCGTAAAGATGAGCATTGATTCCTAAGCTCGTTTGTGCTCACATTTAATTCTCGTTGAAGCTTTTCATAGAAATCGGTTTTGAATATTTTACGAAAAACGGCAATTCTATCTTCGGTTTTAGCAAGCAGAAGTTTTAAAAAATCTCCCTGAGCAATCATTGCAATCTGTGAAAATTGATTACGGTCAATTCCCATTATTTCTCGAATTTCTTTTTCAACCTCGCTGCTGCCGTGTACCGTTTTATCGCTGTCAAGGAAGTCAAGTTCTACCTTCGCCGGCTGCTTTGTAGTTCCCATACCTCTTTTGGAGGGACGTTCATAAGCAGGACTTCTGCGAATTTTATAAGTTTTGTCAAAATATTTAAATTCGAGTTCAACAAAAGTTTCAATATCGGGTTCGGCATATTTTGAGCGAAGCATGCTTTTGCTTCGATTAGTTCCGCTCGGTTCACCGTAGAGTGCATAAGTTATAGCATCGAAAATAGTTGTTTTTCCCGCACCTGTGTCACCTGTGATCAGATAAAGACCGTTTGTTCCGAGATTATCCATTTCAATGACAGTCTTGTTTTTATATGGCCCGAATGCTGATATTGTCAATCTTAAAGGTCTCATAAATCGCCCTCCGAAACTTTTTCTATCAAGCTCTGCATAAAATTATATTGTACATCGCTCATCTGACAGTTATTCTGTTCCTCGTAAAAGTCCGCAAACAATTCGAGCGGAGGTTTATCTTTGGTTACAGAAGCACCTGTTATGATATTACTGCTTCGAGTTCGTGCATTGTCATACTCAAGCACCATGATATTTTTATAAACGGTACGCAATTTATTCATTGCATTGGGTATATCGTATTCGTCTGTCAAAATAATTCTGACATAATCCTCTGTATTTGTATTTATATAAAAATCTTTCGACATAACCTCATCATAAGTACCTCGAACAGTTCTCATATCATGTTTTGGAATAAGTTCAACAGTGCGGATTTCAACAGCACCTTTTTCTTTCATTTCAACAACAGTGACAGATTTCTTATGATTTTCTTCTGAAAAAGAATATTTAAGCGGTGTTCCGCAGTATCTTATTGTTTCCCTTGAAATGTGCTGTGGCCCGTGAATGTGCCCGAGTGCGACATAATCAAACGGTTCAAACACGCATGAATCAACATTATCGGTACCTCCAACGGAAATTTCCTCGGAATCCGATGTCAAAGCACCCGTAACAAATTGGTGAGTGATAAGAAGCGTTCTTTTTGAAGTATCGACATTCATATTTTCAATAGCAGCTCTTACGGCATCTGTATAGGTTTTAACGCTCTCGTCTTCAAAGTGCTTGCGAACATGCAGTGGTTTTATGAATGGAAGCATATAAATATCTACTTCGCCGTATTCGTCATTCATAGAAATCGGTTTAATCTCTCCGTTGTAAACAGGGGAAAGGTGAATACCGTTTACATCCATAATGCGGGAAGCAAACGCAATTCTTTCGGCGGAATCGTGATTACCGCTGATAATAAATGTTTGAAGTTTTTTATAAGACAGCTTAACAAGAAAATCATCGAAAAGCTGAACGGCATCGGTAGAGGGAATTGCCTTGTCATAAATATCCCCGGCAATGACGATCGCATCCGGCTTTTGCTCCGCTGCCGCCTCAACAATCTGATTCAATATATATTCCTGATCTTCTCTGAGATCACGATTGATTAATTTCAAGCCAATGTGTAAATCTGATAAGTGAAATATTCTCATAAACCGTTCCCCATTCTTATCTTCTCAAAAT
>JBGVDU010000085.1:0-1673 GCA_045119555.1 Acutalibacteraceae bacterium
TCGCTGTCCTCATCGGTGTGACAACGATAAATCTTATTTCCCGGGAAAAGAGCCACCTTATATTTTTTCGTCAAAAGCAACGGCGGACGAGGGATTTTCGTACCACAGTTAATGCAGTTGCTTTCGTCTGCATTCAAGTCAAGGAAGGTTTCTCCGCCGCACGGGCATTTAACTATGCAATCTCTTAGCTTTGTAAAAGCAATCTGCCAATCGTTATCGGTAAGACGAGGCTTGTCACCGCACATGCACTCCTGCGAAAAAGCCTGCGTAAATTTATCTCTTATAAACTTCGGATAAAACCTCCAAAAACGAATAACATTGCAATGAACACCGCGAACGGGTGCATTGCTTGCATCATTTTGGTCATAGATAAACAGCGGTGCTTTGCCGTAAAATTTTTGTTCAAGCTCCTCCGTTAAGCACGGACACAAAGTTCTCTTTCCCTCCAATGGGTGATCAAGGAAAAGAAGTCTGAACAAAATAACAGAAAGCGAAAATCTATCTGTCATAATATCGGGACGTTTAATATTGCGAACTACTTCGGGTGCCATATATCTCGCCTTGCCTGCAATTCCCAAGCTTTCGCCGTAAGGTGCGACATTGTCGGTATCACATATTAAAACATCACCGTTTTGAGGATTGATGAAAAAGTTACCATCGTTCAAATCCTGGTAAGAAAAACCGTTTCTGTGAAGCTCTCTAAATCCGTTGGTGATATTCAATGCTGCATTTACAACAACGGAAATTGACGGAAATTTCACCTTTGTGAGTAAAAAGTCAGAAAAGCTTCTGTATTCCTTCGGCTTTAAATCCATTACATAGCCAAACTCACCGTCTATATTTTCGGTAAGATACTTAGGCCACAAAAAAGCACTCGTCGGAGCACCCTGCTCAATGTTATTTTCAAGATTTGCGTAAAACTTATCGGGCTCAACGAGAGCCATTTTATGATACCATTTGAGAGCGTATTCCTTGCCGCCGATATCCACAAGATAAACGTTTCCCTGACCGCCCTCACCGATCTTATCTTTAATAACCGCAACTTCGTTATTCTGAAGTGCAACTGTACTGCCTTTTGTAAATGCAGTCATTTTATCACTCCTAATCTATAATTACCTTTGTATATTCAATATTTTTATCATACAAATAAGAATAAAACTGCATTGGATTTCCGCCAAATCCCCATAAATAGTTAACTCTTTCGCTGGAATCCCACATATAAATTTTTAATCCTAAAATATTGTAGCCCCTCGACACCTCATAGGTTGCACCGTAATCGTTCATAAGAGTTTCATACGAATACGAAAGAATGTATTCATACATATACGGCTGTTCGTCCAAGGTGTATGAGGTTGTATTATCTTTATCATCAAGCGGAGCATACGTCACAAACTCCTCGGAATAAAACCAATCGGTTGTATAATATCCTGCATCGAATCCGTCACGAGGCTCAAGCAATGTAAGAGAATAAATCGTTTGATCACTCTTCATTTTTTTTGTAAACTCAGCGTATTCGGTGCAGCTTTCCGCATCACCGTAATAATATTTTAGGGTGTATTTTTTACTTTCATTCTCAGCATATGCCAAAACGTCCATATTTTTATCCGACGTAAAGTTTTCGCTTACAAGATCCATTGCATCTCTCATCGTTCTGCCGACACTGAACATAATAA
>JBGVDU010000086.1:0-10971 GCA_045119555.1 Acutalibacteraceae bacterium
GAACCAAAGCACCGAAGCCGAGTGAAGAAGAACCCATTCTTTTTTCAACGATTTTCTCAAGACCGTCAAAAGCACCGCCGCAAATAAACAGAATATTCCTTGTATCTATCTGAATAAACTCCTGCTGGGGATGTTTTCTTCCGCCCTGAGGAGGAACATTAGCCACCGTACCCTCGATAATTTTGAGCAATGCCTGCTGAACACCCTCGCCGCTTACGTCACGGGTAATAGACGGGTTCTCCGATTTTCTGGCAATCTTATCTATCACGTCGATGTAAATGATACCGCGTTCAGCCTTTTTAACATCAAAATCGGCAGCCTGAATAAGGCGGAGCAGAATGTTTTCAACATCCTCACCTACATAGCCTGCCTCCGTAAGAGTTGTTGCGTCTGCAACGGCAAAAGGTACATCAAGTGCCTTTGCAAGAGTCTGTGCAAGCAGAGTTTTACCCACGCCCGTCTGACCCAAAAGCAAAACATTGCTCTTACCGATTTCGGAATCGTCCTTGTTATTAAGTATTCTTTTGTAATGGTTATAAACTGCAACGCAAAGAGTTTTCTTAGCCGCCTCTTGACCTACAACGTATTCGTCAAGGTGCTTTTTCATCTCAATAGGCTTAATCAGTTTAATGTTAAGGCTCTTCGCATCGGATTTTTTTGTTACTCCAAGCTCCTCCTGAAGAATCGAGTTACAAAGAGTAATGCACTCGTCACAAATGTAAACACCTTTGCCCGCAATAAGCTTTGCTACCTCGTCCTGAGTTCTGTTACAAAAGGAACAACATATATCTTTATTGTCGTTGTTATATTTACCCGGCATATAATCAAAAGCTCCTCATTGATAATTATAATTATCGCTTTGTAATAATCTTATCAATCAAACCATACTCAAGAGCCTGCTGGGCAGTCATGAAGTTATCTCTTTCCGTATCCTTGGCGATAACGTCAAAGGGCTGACCTGTGTGCTCTGCGAGAATTGTGTTCAATTTTTTCTTTGTCTGAATAATATGGTCGGCGTGAATCATGATATCTGTTGCCTGACCCTGTGCACCGCCGCTTGGCTGGTGAATCATAATGTCACTGTTCGGGAGAGAATATCTCTTGCCCTTTGCACCTGCTGCAAGCAAAAATGCACCCATGCTTGCTGCCATACCCATACAGATTGTAGAAACATCACACTTGATGTACTGCATTGTATCGTATATGGACATACCTGCTGTAACGGAACCGCCTGGGCTGTTAATATACAGGCTGATATCCTTTGAAGGGTCCTGACCCTCAAGATAAAGCAGCTGTGCTACTACAACACTTGCGGAGGCATCGTTTACCTCTTCTGTAAGCATAATAATTCTGTCGTCAAGCAAACGTGAGTAGATGTCGTAGGAACGCTCTCCTCGGCTTGTTTGTTGTACTACATAAGGAACTAAACTCATTGTACTACATCCTTTCGTGATTGTATTTTAAAGCTTTGGCTAAATTCCGAAATAATATACAGACTGCCGAAAAAACTTTACCGTGAATTTACCACTCACCGCTTTGTCGGCAGTCTTGAAAGTATCTGTTATTGTTTTTTACTTAATAACAGCATTCTCCTTAACGAGATCCATAGCCTTACCAACAGCTACATCCTTCTTAAGCTCGCTTGCAGGAATGAGGGACTTAACCTTCTCAACCTCCATGTTGTAAGCCTCAGCAAGCTTCTTGAACTCGTTTTCGAGATCCTCCTCTGTTGCTTCGATGCTCTCAACCTCAGCGATCTTCTCAAGAGCAAGTCTGATCTTAACTCTCTTAACAGCCTCATCAGCATACTGCTCTCTGAATGTATCCTCTGTAAGACCTGTGTACTGCATGTATGTAGCGAGGTCAAGACCCTGTGATCTCAAACGCATCTCGAACTCTCTCATCATGTCTGTTACCTTGTTGTCGTACATAGCCTGAGGAATCTCACCCTCAACCTTCTCAACAAGAGCATCAACAAGCTTATTCTCGATGTCGTTCTCTCTCTCCTTCTCAAGGTCCTCAGCCAATGTCTTGGAGATTTCTGCCTTGTACTCCTCAACTGTTGAAGCCTCTTCGCTTACGTCTTTAACGAACTCGTCGTCAAGCTCCGGAAGAACACGAGTCTTAATCTCGTGAAGCTTAATCTTAAATTCAACAGGTGCACCTGCAAGGTCATCAACCTGATAATCCTCAGGGAATGTTACGTTGATTGTGAATTCCTCGTCTGTGTTGTGACCAACGATCTGCTCCTCAAAGCCCGGAATGAAGTTGCCGCTGCCGAGTGTCAAGCTGTAATTCTCAGCCTTGCCGCCGTCGAATGCAACGCCGTCCTTGAAGCCCTCGAAGTCGATAACTGTGATATCGCCGTCCTGAGCAGGTCTGTCCTCAACTGTTGCAACACTGCTTGCTCTCTGGCGAGCCTTGTCGATTTCCTCGTTGATCTTCTCCTCTGTAACCTCAGCGGAAACAGCCTCGATTTCAACGCCCTTGTAGCCGTCGATTGTGATTTCGGGATATACAACGATAACAGCCTTGAAAGTAAAGCCGTTCTCACCGATTTCTGTTACATCAATGTCCTCAGTTGCAACAAATCTAATGTCTGCCTCTGTGATAGCATCGCTGAGAGCTGAAGGATATACCTGCTGAACTGCATCCTCATAGAATACCTCTTTGCCGTACATCTTTTCTACAACTGCTCTCGGAGCCTTACCCTTTCTGAAACCGGGGATGTTGA
Source organism: Acutalibacteraceae bacterium (assembly GCA_045119555.1). Classification (GTDB taxonomy): domain Bacteria; phylum Bacillota; class Clostridia; order Oscillospirales; family Acutalibacteraceae; genus RUG592. The sequence goes on from JBGVDU010000086.1 coordinate 2,735, forward strand.
TATTCTTAACCTGCTTCTTATAAACAGCGTTGATAGCCTTGTTAAATGCTTCGGCATCAACGGAAACCTCTAATTCATACTTATTTGTTTCAATCTTGTTTGATGATTTTAAACTCATTTTATTTATCCTCCTGCGTATTATCAGACTGCCGCCTTATCTGTCCTGTTCTCAAACATCGCAGTCTTTATTCCATTTATGCGTAAATCTAAAAATCCCAGTCTACGCTAACTTGATAAGTATATCACAAATACGGGAATAAATCTACCTTTTTTGTGAATTTTTTGTTAAATAAAGTTATCTTGTAAAGCGAATTTACAATTATTTCACAGGAATAGGTTTAAATTGCGTGTTATCGCATGAAATCAGCTTAAACTCAATCCCCTTGTAATTGCCCACAACGGCAAGCGACGAGATTCGTCTGCCGTGGAGATGCCCGTAATAACACTTTTTTATGTCGTATTCAAGAAGAACATTCAAAATTTCAGAACATTCCTTCCCTGCAAAAACGGGCGGATAATGCAGAAAAGCTATCGGCTCGCCGCCGAGCTTTTTTGCCGCCTCTATCGACATTTTCAAACGTCCGACTTCTCTGTTAAGTACCTTGACATCCTGTGCCTCGTGAGCATCGTAAAACCAGCCTCTTGTGCCGCAAATTGCCGTATCGTCCACACGGTAAGCATTATTGAAGAGAACCGAAATTGTGGAAATACCGTTAGCCGCAAAGAATTTTTCAATCTTCGTCTTTGTATCCCACCAGTAATCATGGTTGCCCTTCAGAATTATTTTCTTTCCGGGCAAGCCGTCTATAAATCGGAAATCGAGCAATGTTTCATTCAGATTCATTCCCCATGAAATATCGCCGGCGAGGACAACGGTATCCTCCTCGGTTACCGTTTCTCTCCAATTTTGTTCAAGCCTTTCGACATAATTGCCCCAGCCTTGAAATATATCCATAGGCTTATCCACACCGAAAGATAGGTGCGGATCACCTATAACATAAAGCGACATTATTTTACACCCAATGTTGAAAGCACAAACTCAGGCATTTCGTCAGCATCGCAAACGCTTGTAAAGCGTGTTTCCTTATCCTTTAAAGCCGCAAGCGGAGCAGGAACGGGAGCATTTGTCTTTTTGTTGAGCAAATCTACCATTTCAAACTCATCGTTCGGAAGCTCTTCGCCGTTTGCGATAGCTTTAAGAACACTGCCGCTGAACTTATACGGACTTGCTGTTGAATCGAGAACAACTGCTGTCTTATCGCCTGTCTGCTCAACGTAATCCTTGTAAACACTGACTGCAACCGCTGTGTGAGTATCGCAAAGGTAGCCGTACTTATTGAAGAACTCATCAATAGTAGCCTGTGTCTTATCGTCATCACAGAAGCCGCCGACAAACAATTCGGAAATTTTCTCCTTAACATCGGCATCAACGCTGTAAGAGCCTGTTGTTTTGAGTGCTGTCATCCACTCCTTAACCTTAGCATCGTCTGCATCTGTCATGTGATAGAGGAAACGCTCAAGGTTGCTTGAAACAAGAATATCCATTGACGGAGAAATTGTAGCATAAAAGCTTCTGTTTCTGTCGTATGTACCTGTCTTGATGAAATCTGTAAGCACGTTGTTGGAGTTTGAAGCACAAATGAACTTGTTAATCGGCAAGCCCATTCTGAAAGCATAATATGAAGCAAGGATATTACCGAAGTTACCTGTCGGAACTACTACGTTGATCTTATCGCCAAGCTTGATTTTACCGTCATTTACAAGCTCTGAATAAGCGGAGAAATAGTAAACGATCTGCGGCAAAAGTCTGCCCCAGTTAATGGAGTTTGCACTTGAGAAAATGTAGTTGTTTTCTTCAAGCTTTGCAACGAGGCTGCTGTCTGTGAAAATCTTCTTAACACCTGTCTGAGCATCGTCAAAATTACCTCTGATAGCACAAACGCTTACGTTGCCGCCCTCCTGAGTTGTCATCTGACGCTTCTGCATCGGGCTTACACCGTCAACCGGGTAAAATACCATAATCTTAGTGCCGTCAACGTCCTTAAATCCCTCAAGTGCGGCCTTACCCGTATCACCGGAAGTAGCAACAAGAATTACTGCTTCCTTGTCGGGGGAAGTCTTTTTGAGTGACTTTGTGAGCAGGTGCGGCAAAATCTGCAGAGCCATATCCTTAAATGCAGATGTCGGGCCGTGCCAAAGCTCAAGGATATTCATATCAATATCGCCGTACTTCTGATAAGAAAGCGGAGCAGGGTTTGATGAACCGAACTTCTCAGCCGCATAAGCCTTTGTTACACACTCATCAATTTCTTCCTGTGTGAAGTCATCAAGGTAATCGGAAAGAATCTTCTTTGCTCTGCCGATGTAATCAAGCTTTGTAAGATTCTCGATATCGGCAAGAGTGTACTGAGGGATCTCCTGCGGAACAAAAAGACCGCCGTCTGTGGAAATACCCTGTGCAATAGCCTGCGAAGCAGACACTACTATTTTTTTATCTGTCGTGCTGTTGTACTTCATAGTTATTAACATCCTTTCTGTGTTGAGCAAGAGTATAAGACTAACCCACTCAAGGAACCACTTAAATGGTGGTGTATCAACTTTGTATTGTACACTATTATTTGCTAATTGTCAAAGCTTTGGTAAAAATTATATGCGTTTCGGAAAAACAGCTTATCAATCAGCGTTTCACGGTAATTTAATTTGGCGAAAGCGTTATATATTTTATTTAAATCGGACATTGATTTTATCTCGTCGATTATCTCCGCACCGTCAAAATCCGTACCAAGTGCAACCGTATCTTCGCCGCCGAGCGAAAGAAAATATTCGGTATGCTTAATTATATCGTCAATAGATTGATTATTCTCTTTTAAAAAGTGCCTGTGGAAATTAATGCCGACTATTCCTCCGCTTTGCTTGATAATTTCAAATTGCTCATCATTCAAATTTCTTCTGTGCGGCATTATGTATCGTGAATTGGAATGCGTTGCGATAATCGGGCGGCTTGCTATTTGCACTACGTCATAGAAAAGTCTGTCGCTTGCGTGTGATAAATCAACGGCTATACCGTGCTTTTCCATTTCAAGCACAGCTGATTTTCCGAAATCGGTCAAGCCCTTTGAAGCTTGAACCTCAGCACCGTCACCAAGCTCACAGCTGCCGTTCCATGTTAAGGTCATTGCACGAACTCCAAGCCTGCGAAAACGCTCGACATTTTCAAGTCTGCCGCCGAGAGCGGCACCGCCCTCAAGTGTAAGCATTACATTGGCTTTCGCCTTAATGTCGCTCATTTTTTCAATTTGCTTTACTTCGCCGCCGCACTTAGAAAGCTCACTCTGCAAATATTCATAACAATTCTCCACAAGCTTTACAGCCGCTTCTCCTCTCACCTCGTCGGGAATCCAGACAGCCATACATTGAACCCACTTATCAAACTCTCTGCCACGTTCAAACGAAACCTCGCAGTCGTTTGAAATCAAGCTTTTCTTTTCGGTGTACGCCTTATAAAGCGTGTCGCAATGCAAATCAAAAAGGTTCATAAAGCTCCTCCTGTTCAACAGCATTTTCAATATAATTTATATCAACAAGACTGTTATTATTTGGGTTAACCATAACCTGTACACAGTCAATTCTCGGCTGCAAAACAATGCTTTTTTCGGTAAGATAACAGGCTATCGTCTTTATCATTCTGCGTATTTTCGATTTGGTAATACTCTCAAAGCCTCCGACAAGAGAGGCTGAGGTTCTTGTTTTCACCTCGACAAAGGCGATAATTTTATCGTTTCGGGCAATTACATCAATTTCGCCGTAACGGCTCGAATAATTTGTATCAACTATTATGTAACCCTTGTTTTCAAGATAATCGCAAACATATTTTTCACCGAGCCTGCCACGCTGTTTTATTGTAAAATCTCTGTCACTCATTTTTCTGTTTTGCGAACAACTTTTTCAAAAAGCTTGGTCTGTGTATCGGGCAAGCACCGTATTGGAGAATTTTCTCGTTGTGAAGCTTTGTTCCGTAGCCCTTGTGACGTTCAAACTCATATTCGGGATACTGCTTTGCGTATTCCAGCATCAATCTGTCACGGCTCACCTTTGCAAGAATGGACGCCGCCGCAATCGACATTGAGTTTGCATCGCCCTTTACAACAGCTTCGCACGGGATATTCAAATCGGGTGTTTTATTGCCGTCAATGTAGGCGAAATCGGCTTTTATTTCCAAGCCTTCAACGGCTCTTTTCATGGCAAGCATGGCGGCATTGAGAATGTTTATTTCTTCAATCTCCTCAACGCTTGCCCAAGCAATACTGTATGCAAGAGCCTCCTTTTTTATTACCTCAAAGAGTGCATCTCTTTTCTTTTCGGAAAGCTTTTTGGAGTCATTCACTCCCTCGATTATTTTTCCTTTAGGCAAAATAACCGCCGCCGCACACACAGGGCCTGCAAGAGGTCCTCTGCCTGCCTCGTCAACTCCGCAGATATTTTCAAAGCCATTTTCGATAGCGGATTTTTCATATTGAAGCCAATCCATAACATTCCCTCCAATATATATTAAGGTAATTCAAGAGTTATTCTGCCCAGCTTTGCACTTCGGAACTCGTCAAGCACCATAACTGCCGCACGCTCAGTGTCGAATTCTCCTCCTGACATGAGCATGCCTCGCTTCTTTGCAATGAGCTGTAAAAGCTCGTGCGGCGGAATGTCAGTTATTTCCTCCTCCTCGAGTTCAAAACGAAGCAGGAATGTCTGGTTCAAATTATTTTTCAGATATTCAAGCAGGCGAAGTGCAAGCTGCTCGGTGTCCATAATTTGATCCTTAACCGCACCTGTAAAGGCAAGTCTTTCGCCTACAAGCTGATCGTCAAATCTCGGCCAGAGAACTCCCGGAGTATCCAACAATTCAATATTTTTATCAATGGTAAACCACTGATTACCGCGTGTAACTCCCGGTCTGTCCTCAACCTTCGCCTTCGTAGTTTTGGAAATTCGATTGATAAAAGAGGACTTACCCACATTCGGAATACCGACAATCATAACTCTGATTGAACGGTTTTTCATGCCCTTAGCTTCCCAAGCCGCAATTTTATCCTTCAGTGCTTCTCTTACTGCTGTGATAAAATTGTTCAAGCCCTTGCCCGACTTGCAGTCAAGCTCAATCGCCTTAATGCCATTGTTTTTGAAATATTCAATCCAAAGCTTTGTAGCCTTAGGGTCTGCAAGGTCACATTTGTTCATCAAAATAACTCTCGGTTTATTTCCGATAAGTCCCGATAAATCGGGGTTTCTGCTGCTTAAAGGCAGACGTGCGTCTATAATCTCGGCAACGGCATCAACCATTTTTAAATCAGACTGAATCTGCCTTTTCGTTCTCGTCATGTGACCCGGGAACCACTGAATATACTGCGAATTTTGGCTCAAATTCTGATTGCTTGACGGTGCACGATTTTTCTTCAGCTTCTTTTCCGCAATTCTTGCAGCAGCGGATTTTTGATTCGCTTTACCAAACTGCTTTCCCTGTGCTTTGCCGCCCTGAAATTTTGAATTGGTGCCCGTCTTGGATTTCGATTTATCGCCGTATCTCTGTCGCTTACCCTGCGGTGCACTGCTTTTCTTTGTGTTTTTCAAATAAAACACCTCTTCTCTCCTCATATATAAAATTTATTAAAGAAAAGGGATTCCCTCAAGCTTGAGGAACCCCTTTGAAAAATCAATCAAAAAATTACTCTACTGTTCCGAACGAATTGAACGGATAAACCCTAAGCTGAACCTTGCCGATAATATTTTCTACATCAATCAAGCCAACCTCTGAATATCTGCTGTCCTTTGAAATGGGTCTGTTATCGCCGAGTACAAACACAGTACCCTCCGTAACAGTAACCGGAAATTCAACGTCGGCAGATACATTCGTGCTTCCGAGTATATACGGCTCGTCAATAACAATGCCGTCAACCGTTACCTCGCCTGTTTCAAAATCAATATCAACAGTCTGTCCGCCAACGGCGATAACACGCTTAACAAGTGCCTTGTCAAGCTCTGCACCGTGGCTTATAACAACAATGTCGCCAACCTGTGGCTCGTAGTTAAGTCCTGTAACTATAACCTTATCTTCATTTTGCAGAGTGTTCATCATCGAAGAACCGTCAACATTTACCATTCTGACACAGAAGGTCATTACAAGAACAACAAAAACAAGTGCAAAAAGAAAAGCCGATGCCCAATCATAAACACCTGTTATAAATCCCGACGGACCTTTTTGCTTATTTTTCTTATTCCTACGCTTAGTCACCGTGTCCTCTTCGGCAAGCTCTCTGTCCACAGGATCATCATGCGAATTCATCGTTGATAAATCGGGAACACTGTCAACAGAAATTCTCTCACTTTCAGGCTCCTTCGGATCCTCTACTTTTTTGAAAATTTGAGTATCCATAACAACAAATCACCCTACCTTATATAGTGAATCATACATAACATTCAACAAAAACACCCGATAGTAAAAAAAGGGACTGTATTCAAGTCCCTCTTTTAACTGTCGATAGTACGCCGAGGGAATTAACCCTTAACTATCTGCTCCTTAACCTTAGCAGCCTTACCAACTCTGTCACGGAGATAGTAGAGCTTAGCTCTGCGAACCTTACCGTGTCTGATAACCTTAACGTCCTTTACGTTAGGGCAGTGAAGTGGGAATACTCTCTCAACACCTACACCGTAAGCTACTCTTCTTACTGTGAAAGTCTCAGCTACGCCGCTGCTCTTCTTAGCGATAACTGTACCCTCGAACATCTGAATTCTCTCTCTGTCGCCTTCACGAATGTTAACACTTACTCTAACAGTGTCACCTACGTTGAAGCTTGGTACTTCTTTCTTTACGGAATCAGCAGCGATTAACTTTAATGCATCCATTCTAAAATCCTCCTAAAGTTTACAGACATTCTTACCAATAGGCAGAGGATTGTCCGCTTCATTGTTCGACTTAAACAAGTCGGGCAGTGAATCGCATTGCTTTAAAACTAAAGACAACGGTTCAAATGCCTAAACATTATACCATACTAATTTCAAAATTGCAATAACTTTCGCAAAAAATCATAAAATTTCATTTTTCTTTAAAAACTGTTTAAAATAGTCGGGAAGCTCGGAATCAAAGAAAAGATATTCCCCCGTTATAGGGTGAATAAATCCGATTTTTTTAGCATGTAAGCACTGACCGTTTAGAGATGTAATCACCTTTTGAGGGCCGTACACAGGGTCACCTGCGACGGGGTGCCCGAGATATGCCATGTGAACTCTTATCTGATGAGTTCTTCCCGTTTCAAGCTTTAATGCAACATGAGTAAAGCCGTTGTTTGAGTCAATCACGGAATAATGTGTGACTGCGTTTTTGCTGTTTTGAGCGGTAACGCACATTTTCTTTCTGTCCGTTTTATGTCTGCCGATGGGTGCATCTACTGTGGAAGACTGCTCTTTGAATTTACCGTAAACGACTGCCTCGTATTCTCTTGTGAAGGAATGAGCCTTAATCTGTTCGGCAAGTCCGACGTGTGCCTTATCGTTCTTTGCAACTATCAGCAAGCCGCTTGTATCCTTGTCTATTCGGTGAACTATTCCGGGACGAAGAACACCGTTAATCCCCGAAAGACTGTCTTTGCAATGATAAAGCAGAGCATTCACAAGCGTACCTGTGTAATTGCCGGGTGCGGGATGAACAACCATACCCTTTGGTTTGTTGACAACAAGCAGGTCGTTATCCTCATAAACTATATCAAGCGGAATATTCTCCGCCTCCGCCTCGTATTCCTTTGGCTCGGGTACGGTTGCGGTGATGTTATCCCCGTTTCGGGTCTTGTAATTTTTCGCACAAACCTTACCGTTTACGAAAATCAATCCGCTTTCGCAAAGATTCGCCGCCGTACTGCGTGACAAGTCATCAATGCTTGTGCTTAAAAATTTATCTATTCTTTCTCCGCAATTTTCCGAAGTAATGATGAAGCTGTAATCCATAATCACTCCGCCTCTAATACTTTTTTTTCGGTGCAAGATTCTTCTTACAGAAAAGAACGGATATCATAAGCAAAACGGCACCCACCGTTATGAAATAATCCGCAACATTGCACACGGGCGGAAAAAACGAAAATTGCAAAAAATCAACAACATATCCTCGGAAAATTCTGTCAATAAGATTACCTATACCGCCGCCGAAAATCAAAACAATAGCGGTAAAAAACACCTTACCCTCAATTTTATAC
>JBGVDU010000087.1:0-4339 GCA_045119555.1 Acutalibacteraceae bacterium
CTTAGCACCCATACGACGAAGTCTGATCTTTACCATTTCTTTTCACCTCCACCACAAAGGGTATATATTTCCACCAATAATAAATTTCAAAACTATTGGATGAAATCAATTTAATTAATGTGCAAGTTAAAAGCCGCCAAAGCCGCCAAAGCCGCCCATTCCGCCTTTACCGCCCATTGGGCCGCCAAGACCGGGCAATCTCTTGAACTTTTTCTTGCCGTTTTTGCCTGTAACCTTTTTAATCATCTTCTGCATCTGCTCAAGCTGCTTTATAAGACGGTTTACGTCCTCTACCTTCATGCCCGAGCCTGCTGCGATTCTTCTCTTTCTTGAAGGATTGATAACCGACGGCTTTGCTCTCTCTTCGGGAGTCATCGACAAAATAATAGCTTCTATTCTGTCAATCTGTCTGTCGTCAATCTCAACATCCTGAAGCTGTTTTTCCATGCCCGGAAGCTTTGAAAGAATACCCTTAATCGGACCCATTTTCTTGATTTGAGCGAACTGATCGAGCAAATCGTTGAAGTCCATCTGGCTTTTGGTAAGCTTTTCAGCCATTTCCTCAGCCTTTTTCTTATCAAGCTTTTCCTCTGCTTCTTCGATAAGCGTAAGCATATCGCCCATACCGAGGATTCTTGATGCCATTCTGTCGGGGTGGAAAACCTCCAAATCGTCAAGCTTTTCGCCTGTACCTGCGTATTTAATCGGCTTACCTGTGACGGACTTAACACTAAGTGCCGCACCGCCTCTTGTATCACCGTCAAGCTTTGTAAGCACAACGCCTGTGATTTCAAGCAAGTCGTTAAAGGATTTAGCAACATTTACTGCATCTTGACCTGTCATTGAATCGACAACAAGCAAAATTTCCTGCGGCTCAACTGCGTCCTTAATTCTCTTAAGCTCGCCCATAAGAGCCTCATCTATATGAAGTCTGCCGGCAGTATCGAGAATTACGATATCGTTACCGTAATCTCTTGCGTGCTTGATAGCCTCTTGAGCCGTTTTAACAGGGTCCTGCGTGCCCTTTTCAAAAACAGGGATTCCAACCTGGCTTGCAACAACCTTAAGCTGTTCGATAGCGGCAGGTCTGTAAATGTCACAAGCTACGGCAAGCGGTCTGTGACCCTGCTTTTTGAGCATTTTTGCAAGCTTGCCGGTATGTGTTGTTTTACCGGAGCCCTGCAAACCGCACATCATAATAACGCACGGCGGTTTACTCGGGAAGTTGAGTCTTACCTCTTCTCCGCCCATAAGCTGTGTAAGCTCTTCGTTTACAATTTTGATTACCATCTGTGCCGGTGTCAAACTTTCCATAACGTCTGAACCTACGGCACGTTCCGTTACCTTTGCGGTAAACTCCTTTGCAACCTTATAGTTTACGTCAGCCTCGAGCAAAGCCATTCTAACCTCACGCATTGCTTCCTTAACGTCAGCTTCGGTGAGCTTACCCTTATTCTTCAAGCGTTTAAAGGCATTGCCAAGCTTTTCAGAAAGTCCTTCAAAAGCCACAGATATTCACCTCTTGTTATATCAAAATAAAAAGTTATAAGCTAAAATTTATTGACGAGTTCTTCTGCTGTTTGGGCTATTTCGTCCGCCCAATTTTGTACATCCTCAGAGCCGCCGTTTTTTGAGTTGTACTCATTAATCCTTTCGGCATTGCCCTTTATTTTTTCAAGGCTTTCGAGCATACTGCCAAACTTTGCGGCAAGCCCGAGTTTTTCCTCCATTTCGTACAAAGCGGATTCACTTCTTTTGAGCGAATCACGCACACCCTGTCGGCTTATGCCAAGCTGCTGTGCAACCTCACTCAATGATAAATCGTCATTATAATACATCTCAACGGCAAGCTGCTGTTTTTCGGAAAGAATCTCGCCGTAAAAGTCAAACAGATACGAAATCTCAATATTCTTTTCCGTAGCAATCACCGTCCAATACTGTAAAGCCTTTTACTTTACAGCTAAGATTATACACTAATTATTCCCCCTTGTCAACATTCTTTTCAACTTATTTCTTAATTATTTTCGCTAATTTATCCACAGGCTTTTTGTTGAAAATGACATAAATCTATCGCTAACCAAAATTTAAATTTCCAAAAAAGTAAAAAAATGTAAAATACAAGCTAAAGAAATTTTATTGTAATTTGTGATATTGCACAAATAATCGCAACCAAAAACGTGCAATATAATTATATCAATCCAGTTGGTTTGTGTACTTTTAATAAAATTTCAAAAATAATAAGAAATATATTGTTTTTTTAATGACATTTTAAAAAGTTTGTGTTATAATAATTATCAGTTTGAAAGGTATAATAAAATAACTGAAATTTATTTATTTTTGATCTTGAAAGACGGTGAATGTGTGACAGAACAAATAATAAATATAGAACGCATGGAACAGGCAGTTATGCTTTTCGGAAGCTTTGACGAAAACATTAAGCTTATAGAAAGCGAATACGGCGTTCGGGTTGTTGTTCGTGGCTCAGAGCTGAAAGTAACGGGCGATACCGAAAAGGTTGCTCTTGCATGTAAGGCTATTGACAGCCTGCTTTCTCTTATCAACAAGGGAGAAACTCTGAACGAGCAGAATGTGCGATACTGCATTTCGCTTGTAAATGAGGGCAGTGAAACAAAGCTTTCCGAGCTTGCGGGCGACTGTATCTGCGTTACGTCCAAGGGAAAGCCGATAAAGCCTAAAACAATCGGTCAAAAGCAATACTGCAATGCGATTAAAAACAACACAATTACAATAGGCGTCGGCCCTGCCGGCACAGGCAAAACTTATCTCGCTGTTGCAATGGCGGTAACGGCATTCAGGGCACACGAGATTAACAGAATTATCCTTACCCGTCCTGCCGTAGAAGCAGGCGAAAAGCTCGGCTTTCTTCCGGGCGATTTACAAAGCAAGGTAGACCCCTATCTTCGACCGCTCTATGATGCTCTTTTCGATATGCTCGGAGCGGAAACCTATCAAAGGTACGTTGAGCGAGGCAACATTGAAGTTGCACCGCTTGCATATATGAGAGGACGTACTCTCGACGACAGCTTTATCATTCTTGACGAGGCACAGAACACCACAGGCGAGCAAATGAAAATGTTCCTTACACGACTTGGCTTCAATTCTAAAATGGTCATCACAGGCGACATTACTCAGATTGACTTGCCAAACGGCAGTCGAAGCGGCTTAAAGGAATGTATAAAGGTGCTTAAAAACATCAACGATATTGCACAGGTGACATTCAGCGAAAAAGACGTTGTACGTCACAAACTTGTGCAGGATATAATTAAGGCGTATGCTAAATTAGAGGAGGCAAGGCATAACAAATGACTGACAAAATAAGAGTAGTAATCACCAACAAACAGAAAAAAGTAAAAATCCCGACAGGTATGCGTATGCTGGTACGCCGCTGCTGCAACGCTGTACTAAAGCTTGAGCAGTTTGAAGGCTCCGCAGAGATTAGTGTAACCTTTGTGGACAATGAAGAGATACACAAGCTCAATCTCCAATACAGAAATAAGGATATGCCGACAGACGTGCTTTCCTTCCCTCTCGGCGAGAACGGTTCTTACGACGTTGACCCGACAACAGGAGCAAAAATGCTCGGCGATGTGGTAATCTCAATGGAAAAGGCGGTAGAGCAGGCAGAGCTTTACGGCCACTCACTTCAGCGTGAGGTAGGCTATCTCACAGCACACTCTGTTCTCCACCTGTTGGGATATGACCACGAAACAGGCTTGGAGCGAGTACATATGAGAGAAAAGGAAGAGCTTGTTATGGAACAGCTCGGCTTACCTGCTTCGTCCTCTTATGTAATCGACGAAAATTAAAAGCTGTTCAGTTGAGCGTATCGAAATCACACTCAACAAATAATTTTACAATTCAAGCCCGCCTACAAGCGGGCTGTATTGTTTTTTGTTTAAAATTCAGATATAATATAGATTAGATTTGTTCGCTACCTTAAATTAAAGTCAATTCCTTTAAATTAAGGCGAATGAATAAGCATAACATGTATTTAAGGAAATAAAATTCAGGGACATTTTTCTTGATATAATTTATGTCCCAAATGAGGTAAAAATATGTCAACTCAAAAAACTGCATTTATTGCAATAGTAGGCCGCCCGAATGTAGGTAAATCCTCCATTCTCAATAAAATTCTCGGTCAAAAAATTACCATCGTATCCTCGAAGCCGCAGACTACAAGAACCAGAATCATGGGTGTCTACACAAAAGACGAAATTCAGCTTGTATTCATTGATACTCCCGGTCTGCACAAGCCGAGAAACAGCTTGGGTAAATATATGGTTCGTTCAATTAACGAATCTGTTGCGGGCGTAGATGC
>JBGVDU010000088.1:0-10455 GCA_045119555.1 Acutalibacteraceae bacterium
ATGTGCCGTGATTTGTGGAATTGGCAGTCCAATAACCCAAATGGATATTAATGAATAATGAACAGAGTTCTTAAAATTATAATTTCGATTGTATGTGCCGTGATTTTGACGGTATGTACGTTTGTTTCGGCAGAGGCAACCTCCGCACAGCTGGGGGAAACGGTTGTGCTTCGGGTAAATGTAAACGGTGAGAGCCGCATGACGAGTATTTTGGCAACGGTTTCGTTTGATTCAAGTTCATTCGATTTTCTCTCATACGACGCTCCCTACGGAACGTCATTCTGCAATGACAGCGTTGACGGAGAGGTTACATGGGCAACTCTTTTTGATACGACAGACGGCACGGATTTCACGAATGAAACGAACATTATGAGCCTTACTTTCATAGCTAAGCAAGACTTGAATGATGTGGAATCCTTATTAAGCTGTTCGATCACCGAAGCATACGATGCCGACCTAAAGACGGTAGACCCGTCAAAAATTACGGTTCAAGCCGCCGTTTACGGTGACGAAGTATTGTTGGACGAATCAACCTCTTCAAAGACCGAGTTTGTTATATCAAAATACGAAGGAAATACTGTAAGCTCACAGACAGCCGAAGATTATTTTCAAGGAAGTGACATAGCTTCTAATGAAAACGAAGCATCAAAGTTTGCAGAGGAAAATACCGAGAGCAATTTTGACGAAGCCTCAAATACGGATTTAAATTCAAACAACGCAAGCGTTCAGTCCGAGGATGATTCCGGTACAGTAGTCAGCACGACCTCGAACGGTATAACTGTGAGATATTACGAATCGGAATTTGAAGAAGAACCGCCAATCAAGGTTGGAGCTCAAGACGAGCCGCAAGACACCGACAACAGAGGCAACGGAAAACTGTACGCAAGGTTTTTGGTTATAGGCTGTTTACTGATTGCAGCAATAGCAGGTGTATTACTTATTATTAAAGAAAAATCGGACAGAATAAACGGCAAACATTTAGAGTGAAAATCAAAATAATATACGAATTTGTGAACAAAGGAAAAATTATACGAATATAATTTTACAATTTAGTAACTTTTTTTGATAAAAGGTATTGAAATTTAATTTTAGATGTAGTATAATGAACACGCTGAGGAACTATTCTTCGGGATATTGACACAATTTATTTAAGGAGGAAAAAACAATGTCAAAGAAAGTAATTAGTATTTTGCTTTCAGCTGCCATGTTGGTAGCAATGCTTTGCGTAGGCGTTGGTGCAGTAACAGCTTCTGCTGCTGATACAGCAACATACTACTTCTTAGCACCAGACGAGTATTTCACAACAAACGATTCAGTAGGCTACTACTTCTGGGGTAGCAGCGAGGAAAGTGCAGCTTGGCCGGGTGCTGAGATGACAGCTGCTCCTGAGATCGGTGAGAATGTTTATAAGTGTGAGGCTCCGGCTGACGCTATCAACATCATCTTCAATGCTTTCGTTGATGCAGGTACACCTGCTGATCCTGAGCTCGCAGCTAATGCACATCAGACAAAGGACATCAACCTTGAGGGTTACTACGAGGGCGAGAACGCTATTTATGACGAGCTCGGCATGGAGTTGGATAACTTCTATGGCATGATCTTTGTTCTTAACAACAACGATAAGGCTATCAACGACTTCAGTGGTGCTGCTACAACAGGCGGTGCTTGGTTCTCAGTAGATCCTTCTGCTGCTAACTACTACAAGAACTTCGAAGAGTACTATGGTACTTACAACTTCGATGATACAACAACAGACAGCGACGTTGTAAGCACAGATTCCGATGTAGTTGACACAGAGCTTCACGCTGGTGACAAGATCACACTTAAGCTCTCAATGAAGGATGTAAAGCACCTCGGTTCATTCGTAGGTGAGTTCAACTTCAACGCTGACCTTCTCGGTCACACAGTTGGCGACTACACAATGCCTTCCGATATTCCTGGCAACAAGACACTCATCTTGAACGATGAGCAGATTGCGGCTGACGGCATGGTTGGTAAGTTCAAGATTGGTAACATCTATGATCCTGTTGCTGGTACAGAGTACTATGCAGGCAGCGAGGCTGCAAGTGTTGTTGAGATCAACTGCACAGTATTGGCTGATTGTAACAAGGATGATTTGCAGCTTGCTTACTACACAAAGGAAATCGCAACTGTAAACTCTTCTTCAAACGATGATTACGATCCTAACGCAGGCACATACATCATGTTCTTCCAGAACAAGGAGAACGATCCTGCAATCGCAGCTAATGATGTTTACACTGAGTTTGTAGTAGATGTTGAGTGCAACCACGAGGTTAACACAGATACAGATACAGCAACAGACACAGATACATCTTCTGATGTTGCTTCTGACACAGATACATCTTCAGACGTAGCTTCTGACACAGATACATCTTCTGATGTAGTTGTATCCGATACAGATAAGACAACTGATTCAGACAAGGCTTCTGATAAGGATACAGATTCTGATAAGAAGAGCACAAACGACACAGCTTCTAAGACTTCAACAACATCTAAGACTACAACAACATCTAAGACTACAACAACAAGCACAGTTCAGACAGCTGGCACATTCGCTGTTGTATCTCTCGTTGTAATTCTTATGGCTGCTGCTGCAGTAGTTCTTTACAGAAGAAAGAAGACTGAGGAATAATTAAAGACTAACTGAGTTTAGTAACTTAGCTGAAAATACTTCCCCTTAGATACTCTCTAAGGGGAGTTTTTCATGTCTGAAAAGTTTTTGGCGATAAATAGTGAGCAGTTAAGAGAATTAAGATAAAATTTAGTTTTTTTGAAAATATGGCTTGAAAGTATCTGTAAATACTGTTATAATAAAGTGTATTGTTTTTTAATCTTTATAAAAAAGGATGGTTACAATGGTTAAAGCTATTGTCGGTGCTAACTGGGGCGATGAAGGTAAAGGTAAAATTACGGATTGTCTCGCTCAGAATTCCGATATCGTAATTAGGTTTCAGGGTGGCAGTAATGCAGGACATACCATAATTAACAACTACGGAAAGTTTGCTTTGCATCAGCTTCCGTCGGGTGTATTTAATGAACGCACAACAAACATTATCGGCAACGGTGTTGCTTTTAGTGTAGATAACTTTGTTAAAGAGATTGCTCACTTGAAAGAGAATGGAGTAAATCCTAAGGTTCTTATTTCGGACAGAGCACAGATTGTAATGCCGTATCATATAGCATTCGATTGCTATGAGGAAGAGCGTTTGAGCTCAAAGAGCTTCGGTTCTACAAAATCCGGTATTGCTCCGTTCTATTCAGATAAGTTCGCTAAAATCGGTTTTCAGGTTAACGAGCTTTTTGATGATGAAGCAGGATTAAAGGAAAAGATTGCTTCAATTCTTGAAGTTAAAAATGCAACATTAAAGTATCTCTACAACAAAGAGCCGCTTTCTGTTGATGAAATTTTCAATAAGCTTATGGATTACAAAGAGGCTATCGCTCCTTATGTAGGCGATGCTTTCAAGTTTGTTCATGAGGCTATTAAAGAGGGCAAAACGATATTGCTCGAGGGTCAGCTTGGCTCATTAAAGGATACAGATTTCGGTATTTACCCGATGGTTACATCTTCAAATACTATTGCAGGCTATGGTGCAGTAGGTGCAGGCATTCCGCCGTATGAAATTAAGGATATTGTTACTGTTGTTAAGGCTTACTCAAGTGCGGTAGGTGCAGGTGAGTTTGTAAGCGAAATCTTCGGCGAAGAGGCTGAGCTTATGAGAAAGAACGGCGGTGACGGCGGCGAATACGGTGCAACAACCGGCAGACCGAGAAGAATGGGTTGGCTCGACCTCGTTGCTACTCGCTACGGTTGTCAGGTACAGGGCACAACAGAGGTTGCTTTCACAGTACTTGATGCACTCGGATATTTAGACGAAATTCCCGTATGCGTTGCTTATGAGCTTGACGGTAAGCAGATTGATTACTTCCCAACAACAACTCAGTTGAAACGCTGCAAGCCTGTACTCAAGGTAATGAAGGGTTGGAAATGCGACATTTCCGATATTAAAGAGTATGACAAGCTTCCGCAGGAATGTAAGGACTATGTTGAGTTTGCAGAACAGCAGATAGGATTCCCGATTACAATGGTTTCCAACGGTCCAAAGAGAGAAAATTTGATTTACAGAAAATAATTTTTTCAGAGAAATGTGTGTTGGTTTTCCAAGTTCATACATATTTAACAAATTTTATATATTTGTTATCTTTTTTATAAAAAGACTTGAAATAATAATTTAGTTGTGCTATAATCACACTAAGGTTTGATATCAGTAAAATTATATTTTAAAGATTAGGAGGAAATTTTGATGTCAAAGAAAATTTTAAGTATAGTTCTTTCAATCGCAATGATTGCTACATTGCTCTGCATGGGTACAGTAGTTGCTTCTGCTGCATCTGATGAGGATGCTGTTCATGCAGGTGATACAGTAAGCTACACATTTTATATCAAGGATTTTGAGGGCCTCGGTGGTGTTACTGTAGTTACAAATTTCAACACAGAGTATCTCGCAATTAAGGCAGATGAGAATGCACATCCTTTCTATGTACAGGGTAACGCTGCAATGAATCCTACATTTGCTGACGGCCAGGCTAAGTGGGCAGTTATCTTCAGTGCAAGCGGTCAGACATTCGTTGATGATGCTGTTGTAACAGTTTATTTCGACGTAATCAATGACGGTACAGTTGCAGACCTCGGTTTGAGCCATCAGGTTACTGAGTTCTTCGATAAGAACACAACAGTTGTTGACGGCACAAGCTATGTTTATGCTGTAACTGATGTTCAGTGTAATGTAGTAACAGATACAGACACAGAGACAGATTCTGAGACAACAGATACAGACTCTAACACAGATACAGACACTGAGACAGATTCTGAGACAACAGATACTGAGTCTAACACAGATACAGAGTCAGAGACAGATTCTGATACAACAAGCTCTGATACAACATCTTCTGATAAGGCTTCCGATTCCGACAAGGCTTCTGATTCCGACAAGAAGAGCACAAACGACAATGCTTCATCTAAGAGCACTTCTTCTAAGTCTACAACATCTTCAAAGACAACAACAAGCACAGTTCAGACAGCTGGCACAATCGCTGTTATTTCTCTCGTAGTTATCCTTATGGCTGCTGCTGCAGTAGTTCTCTTCGCTAAGAAGAAGGCTGAGCAGGAGTAATATACCAATAGGTTTTATGACTCGAAAATAATTTAACTGATATTTAATTGTAACTCTACAAGTGTCTTACGATGCTTGTAGAGTTTATTTTTTGCATTGAAGCCGATTTTATACTTATACTAAATTCAAATAAAGCACTTTAATTCTTTTCGGTCGAATTTCATCAATATAGCAGCATCGCCCAAGACCAGCGTTAGAATACCTGTGGGTTGTTCAAAGGTTCTCGAAAATTATCCTCAAAAATAATTTAAAGGTTCTAATTTAGAAATTAGTATTAGAATAAATTTTAGTCTTAGCACACATATAGATTGGTTATATCGTAATTCTATTAATAAAAAGGGGAAGTATACTTGCAAACAAAAAACGAAGCAGTTTAATGCTTCGTTTTTTGTGGATATTGATTTTCCGTGATTGAAATTGTATTTTGACAAAATAAAAATAAGCGTACTATATCAAGTATAATCAGCATAATGCAGGAATAAATTTTGCGAATAAATATAATCCTTCATTTCCTGCAATTACTTCGTGTGGCGTACCCAGCCTCATAATTGAAATAGTTCCGGGAGTGTAAGTAATTTTTTTGCCCTCATTAATACAAATACCGTTTCCACATATAACCTCGTGCGTTTCGGTCTGTTCGGAATGAATATGATTTCCGATTATCTTGTTTGGTGCTATTCTTACTAAGTGATAGCTGTATTCGCCGTTTGTTTCAGCGGCTGTTACAATGTGCTTTAATTCAACACCTTCAAAGGCTTGATGCTTGTTCCACTCAAGAGAATCAAAGCTTTTAGATGTCTCGGGGAGAAGTAACTGACCGTTGTCGAATTTTTCAAATAAATTTTCCATATTTACACCTCATTTGTATTTGATACTATGAGTATATATGAAAAATTAAATTTTCGATTGTAAAAAATTGCTGTATGATTTTACATATTCAGACGGTGAAATTCCGACTATTTTTCTGAAATATTTGTCAAAGTGACTTTGGTCGTAGAAGCCAACCGAATATGCAGTTTCGGTAACAGAAAATCCGTTTATGAGAAGCTGTTGTCCCTTACGAATTTTATTTTGAATCTGAAATTGGTGTGGAGTAAGACCTGCTTTTTGCTTGAATTTTCTGATATAGTGATATTTACTGGTAAAAATCTCCGCTGAAAGCTCATCTATTGATTTTTCTTTTTCGGGATTTTCTTCCATGCAGTTTCTGCTGTGTTCGTAAATATCAGTTGGTTTGTATGTTGTTTTGTGATATTTTTTATAAATTTTAATGGCGGCATCGGTAAGGATATTTGTTATGTTATCGGATAAAATGCACTTATCTGATAAAATTGCCAATGAATTATTAATCAGTTGATTAAAAGAAGCCTCATCTAAATTTAATACTGCATGCTTTTTAACACAAAGTGTAACCATACTTACAGGATTGACCGATGTCAATGAGTGCGTTTCGTAGGGTGTGATGATGAAGCTTTCATTGCATTTAATATTTTGTGTTATTCTTCCCTTGCTAAGTGCGGCACATCCGTCAGTGATTACGGTAACAACAAAATCGGAGGAGTGACAATGTTCTTTGAAATCAATCACAGTGTTTACTGTTTTGATAATCTCGATTTTATCCATTTTATAAAAATGATACATTTTCATTGTTCGCTCCTCCTTTATTGGCGAAAGTATAATTTACAAAATCTATCTTTCTGTTTTGTTATTTCTTTTTAACAGGAATCCAAATACCGCTTTCATAATCGTTCGACTTAATGTCGCCCTTGCTATACCATTCAATATTGGCACCCATTGCAATTTCGTAGTCGGGATTACCCGGCAGCCATTCCTTGAAAATTTTTGTATTAACCGACTGTAAAGCACCCGGCATAGGGCCTTTACAACTGAATTTAGCCCATTCAATATCCTTAAATTCATATGTTGTCAAGCCCTGCGGAACTTTGCCGCCTGTATAGGCTCCTGCTATCAGATAACGAAACCTTCCGTTGCCGATATCGTCAATGCAGATGCCAAATTCGCTGATGTGATAATTGCAGATTGCCTCTTCAATATCGTTTTTGGGTTTATTATCGGCACTAAGCTGATTAAAATATTTTTCCCTAAATTCATTCCATAGCTTTGGAATTTCAGCATAAGAGTTTTCAAATGAAACCTCTTTCTCAAATCCGATTACCGAAAACCTGTTCATTTTTTCAACTACATAATCCATTGCGTAGCCTCCTTGTATCGATACTTTGATTTTCAAAGGCAAGAAAACCTTCACGGCAGTAGGATTTTCCTTGAGCTGTGAGGGAGATACACCATGAAATCGCATGAATGCCTTTGCAAAGCACTCGGGGGTGTCATATCCGTATTTATAGGCGATATCAATCACTTTTTCTCTTTTGGAAAGCAGGTCGAGAGCGGCTAAGTAAAGCTTTCGATTTCTTGCGTATTCGCTTACCGTGTAGCCTGTCATTATCTTAAAGCCTTTTTGCAAATAATATGGGGAAATACATACATTCTTTGCAGTATTTTCAATATTTGTTTTCTCAAATAAATTGTTTTCGATAAAGTCCACTGTTCTGCGAATACTCTCAATCCAATCCATTGTGTTTACCTAGTTTTCTTGTCCTTTGATGATTTAAGTTTATCAAAAAGAAGAAAATTTATCTTGTTATTTTGAGCAAGGATTTGTCCGCTCGCCGTTTTGCAGATATTCCTTGCTCCAGTCACATAGAGCATCAAGTATAGGTGATAAGCTTTTTCCGAAGTCAGTTAATGAATATTCCGTTTTCGGCGGTATTACGGGATAAACCTTTCGATTGACAAGTCCGTCACGCTCAAGCTCACGAAGCTGTTGTGCGAGCATTTTGTCGGTAGCATCGGGAATTTTTCTGTGCAATTCGCTGTACCTTAAGGTTTTGTTCATAAGGTGCCAAAGTATAACGGCTTTGTATTTTCCGCCGATTATTTTCATAGCAGAAGCCACAGGGCAGATATTGGACGTGCAGTTATCCATTATAATTTCAGTCCTTTCCTTTTTGATAGTAACGGTCAAATCGGTTAGTATATAACAAAAAAGTGTATTCTTGTAAATTTGTTGGAAATATGTATAATATGATTATAGGTTGACCTAAGAAATTTTTCAAGATGAAAGGATGCGAAAAAATGGATTTTTTGGATTTGGCAAAACAGCGTTATTCAGTGCGTAAGTACAAGCAGCAGCCTGTGGAGGAAGAGAAGCTTCAAAGGATTCTCACGGCGGCTCACGTTGCCCCGACAGGTAATAATCAACAGCCCGTAAGATTAATTGTTGTTCGTGAAAAAGAGGGAATGGAGAAGCTTGCAAAGGCTACACGCAGTATTTACAATGCCCCGATGGGAATTATCGTATGTGCAGACAAGAGCAAGGCTTGGCAACGCAAATACGATGCGAAGAATATAAGCGATATTGATGCTTCTATCCTTACCGACCACATGATGTTGGAGGCTACAAATTTAGGACTGGGTTCTTTATGGATTTGTTGGTTTAAGCCCGAGGTGCTCAAGGAGGAGTTTAATATTCCAGAGGGTGTAGAGCCTGTTAATATTTTGGCACTCGGTTATCCCGACAGAGAGCCTGAGTCGCCCGATAGGCATAATGAAATGCGTATTCCTATAAATGAGCTTGTTTACTATGAGGCATACGGCAAAGGAATGTAATTAAAGGTTCAAAATCCGTAACAAGCAAAATTCTCTTTTGTTATTAGAACAATGTCATCAGCTTAAAAACGAAAATATAAAAGAACAACGATTGATGTTTAGCACAAGCTTTACTATTCATGGTCTGAGTTAATAACATGAAGGTTTGTCATAATTGTACGTTTGTAACCATATAATTTAAAACGAACATAAGAGTTTCACAGCCATAAGAAAAAATTAAAAAATTTTCAAAAAACTGTTGACAAACGGAACGATTTGTACTAAAATATCATTGTAACGAAACGGCAATGATGTCGAGGGAGAGTTCCCCTTACAGATTGACGTTTCGTTTTTTGTTTTCCAAAATATTTTCAAAATCGTAAAAAGCGGCAATGGTGTCGAAGGATTGGCTTAAGATTAGGTTATATCCCGTTTCCATTGTCGCTTTTTATTTTTTTTGGATTGGTAAAACAAAAGGGATATACTGTTTCGGTGTATCGCAAAATCGTTATTTAGCCGACTGCGACCGAGGGGTAAACGCAGAGGTGAGATAAAATATTTATCAAGAAAAGAAGGGATTACACATGTCAGATTCAAACATCACAGTATTATTCTCAGACGTAAACACGATGTGGGTTCTGATCGCAGCAGCTCTTGTATTCTTCATGCAAGCAGGCTTTGCAGCAGTAGAGGCAGGTTTTACCCGTTCAAAAAACGCAGGTAACATCATTATGAAGAACCTTATGGATTTCTCTATCGGAACTCCGCTTTATTGGTTCGTAGGCTTTGGTATCATGTTTGGTACTCAGTCCGCAATTTTCGGCGGAATTGATTTCTTCACACAGGGCGATTACACAGCAATTCTTCCGGACGGCGTAAACTTCTTTGCTTACTTCATCTTCCAGACAGTTTTCTGTGCAACAGCGGCTACAATCGTTTCCGGTGCAATGGCTGAAAGAACAAAGTTCAGTGCTTATTGCGTTTACAGTGCAATTATCAGCTTGATTATCTATCCTGTATCCGGTCACTGGATTTGGGGCGGCGGCTGGCTTGCACAGCTCGGCTTCCATGATTTCGCAGGTTCAACAGCAGTTCACATGCTTGGCGGTCTTTGTGCTTTGATCGGTGCGGCAATGCTCGGACCTCGTATCGGTAAGTTTACTAAGGACGGTAAGCCGAAGGCTATTCCGGGTCATAACATTCCTCTTGGTGCACTCGGTGTATTCATTCTTTGGTTCTGCTGGTTCGGCTTCAACGGTGGTTCTACCGTTTCTATGACAAACGGCGGTGCAGAGCTTGCAGGTCTTGTATTCTTCAACACAAACCTTGCAGCAGCAGTAGCTACACTCGTTACAATGCTCTTTACATGGATCAGATATAAGAAGCCTGATGTTTCCATGACACTCAACGGCTCACTCGCAGGTTTGGTTGCTATCACAGCAGGCTGTGACGCAGTTAATCCTTGGGCAGCAGCAATTATCGGTATCTTAGCAGGCTTTGCGGTAGTATTTGGTATTGAATTTGTTGAAAAGGTTCTGAAAATTGATGACCCGGTCGGTGCAGTTGGTGTTCACTTCTGCAACGGCTTGCTCGG
>JBGVDU010000089.1:0-3481 GCA_045119555.1 Acutalibacteraceae bacterium
ATTCCACATCATAAACACTCCAATGCTTCTTTAAGTTTTACTGCTATATCATAAGCCAAGTTGACGGGTACTGCATTTCCTACTTGTTTATATTGCTGACCCACACTACCACAAAATTGCCAATCGTCAGGGAAACTTTGACAACGTGCATTTTCTCGAATTGTAAAGGGTCGAGCTTCTAATGGATGACAGCGATCTGTCTGCTTTTGACTAGGAGAAGTCAATACTGCAAGTGAAGGCTCGTCAAGACTTAATCTTCTCAATATGCCGGTTCGACCACCCTCCATATGCCAACAGCTTTTCATATATTCTTTTGCAATATCTTCAGGTATATCTCTCCAGTATCCACCAGGAGGAACCAACTCAAAAATCTTCCTTTTATAAGCTGAATAAAGGGTACCTTCACTTTTCGGGCAATCCAGCAAAATATCTCTTAAAACAGGCTTGTACTTATGCGGCTTAGGAAATTCAAATGTAATTTTATCAGTTAAATCGTTTCTAATACCGATTGTAATTAAACGTTCTCGCTTTTGAGCTACACCATAATCCCAAGCGTTTAGAACTTGCTTTTGAATTGT
Source organism: Acutalibacteraceae bacterium (assembly GCA_045119555.1). Taxonomy (GTDB): domain Bacteria; phylum Bacillota; class Clostridia; order Oscillospirales; family Acutalibacteraceae; genus RUG592. The sequence goes on from JBGVDU010000089.1 coordinate 579, forward strand.
ATATCCCGTGCTTTCAAAAATTTCAGTAATTATTTTATATGTACGACCTTTATCGTGAGTTAACAATCCACGAACATTTTCAAATAAAAACATTTTGGGTTGTAGTTGCTCCAAAAATTTTGCATAGTGGTAAAACAATGTCCCTCGTGCATCTTCTAATCCAAGCCGTTTGCCTGCGTAAGAAAAGCTTTGACAAGGAGCACCGCCGGATAACAAATCAAGTTCTCCTTCGGTAAGTCCAAAGTATTCTTTCAAATCAAAACAAGTTATATTGGCAATATCATCATTGATAACTCGCCAATTAGGACGATTACATTTGAGTGTATCTGCGGCATCTTTATCAAATTCAACCAAACCAATAGTATCAAATCCGGCTTTTTCGATTCCAAGAGCTAATCCTCCGGCACCTGCAAAAAGTTCAATGGTAGTGAAAGACTTGTTTTCTACCACAGATTGATCTTCTTTAACAAATTCTATAATATCCCCGATATTACAATTAAGAGCTGCACATATTTTTTCAATGCTTTCAAATGAAATAGTTTCGTTCTTTCCCATTCGAGCCATAACATTAAAGCTGATTCCCGCCGCTTCTTTAAGATCGGTTTTATTCATATTTTTATCAATCAGAAGCTTCCAAAGGTTATTATAACAGACAGCCACAGTTTTACCTCCACACTCAATAAATCCACCACACAAAAATGGGTTATTGAAATTATCGCATAATCTAACAAATAAATCAATATTTCTCACGGTCTCGTTAGAAAATCTTTTACATTCTCATCAATTCGGATTTTAGTAATAAAATCCAGTGCTCGACAATCTTTATAGACAGAAGAATCACACATGCTGATTAGTCGGCATGTGTGATTCTTTACTTTACCATTGAACGGTGTCAAAATATTTTATTTAGCTGTATCTATTGTGATTCTGTTGAGATTTCCGACTCGGAGTCGATGTAGGAATCAATGTCTATATCTTCCGAATCGGTTGAAGCAATCGCGGCACTGTTTACCGTAACATTCACCGTATAAGAGCCGTAAACCCAGCACGACGTTATGCCGTTTACTTGAATATTCACAAGCATATCCGAGGAGCCTGTGGTGGCTTCCGTCAAATCGAGCACCGCCGTGAAAGAAGAGGTTTTCAAGTATTCAATCTCCGATTCGGGTCCTATGACCTCTACCTGCAGGCTGCTGTACGGTGAATACTCCGCAACAAAGCCTTCGGGCATATTTTTGAATTGGAATGCGGACAGAGTAAAGGTTTTCGTCGTGAAATCTTCAAAATTAAACTTAACGACAGCCTTGTCTATATTATTAAGGTTACGCACACCCTCGGGCATAACTACCTCAAATTCCATACTGTCTTCGTTATAAGAAAGCTTCGAGAAATCAAGCGTGCCTATTACTATATTCGATACGGAATCTATGACATCTTCGCTTGCCGCAATTTCAATAACAGCAGGTTCAACTGTTGCAAAGTTGTTAATGCTCAGTCCGACAGGTTTGTTGACATAATCAATAACAATCGGAACGGTTTTCTTAATCAATACGGGAATCGTTGCATCTACCATCACGGGTTCAACCACGAGAGAATCGTCATCAATCTCTTTTCCGTCGGCATCAAGCAGTGTTACCTCAAGATTTTCAAGCGTCATCGTTTCGGTTAATTCCCTGTCTACGCTTGAAATGACTACCGCTCTTGAAACCTTTGACACACTCTGCTCAGGGCCTGAAACGGTTACTGTTTTTGATGAGAATGTGGGACTTCCCATATAATATTCAGCCGGACAGCTTGCGGTAATCTGGCCTTCAATTTCAAATTCCTTTGTAATATTTCTGTCAACAACAACAGTTACCTCCGAAGGGTTGAGAGATACAATATTGTAAGAGGTTTTAACACCCTGCTGACGGGCAAGCAATGATACATTGTACGTTCCCGAGGTTACTATATTACCGAGATTTGAGCCGTACACCTGCACATCGGATGAGGTGAGCGAACCAACGGTTACGCTGTTTCCGTTCACTCTGACGGATGCCTTAAATTCGTCTACGGGAACGCCGTCTATGCTGACAACCGTCAGTCCGTCCAGAATGGCATCATCGGAAAGATCCATTGAAACAGGGATATCAGAAAGCGTATGGTCTACCGTTTCGCCCGAGTTTGCCGAAATTCCAATCCATACAACAAAGGAAATAATGAGCGAAATCAGCATAATCAGCTTTTCGTTTTCAAGTATTGAGCCACGTTGTTTTTTTGTACCTTTGATTTTCAGATTATTACTCATCTTCCTTCTTCTCCTTTCTGTTGGACATTAAGAAAGAAAACTTATCCGAATAATCAGTCGTCTCGGTAACCAACAGCTCATTAAGAGCATTCGTCAAGGATTCTCTTGTGTAATCTCTTGTAAGCTCTCCGTTTTTAGCTACGGAAATCGAACCCGTTTCCTCAGAAACAACCACAACAACGCAGTCTGATTCTTCACTGACACCCAATGCGGCACGATGGCGTGTGCCCAGGTTATCGTCAATATTTTCGTTGCGGGTGAGCGGAAGAATACAGCCTGCCGCATGTATCATTCCGTCCCTTACTATCATGGCACCGTCGTGCAAGGGAGCTTTGTTATAAAAAATATTTCCTATAAGCATGGTAGACGGAGTTGAATCGAGAATCGTTCCCGTGTATGCGATATCCCCGAGCAAGGTTCGTCTTTCAAATACAATCAACGCACCCGTTTTCTTTGCATGAAGCTGCATTACGGCATCTACAAATATTGAAATACTTTTTTTCTTTCTTAATATTTCCTCTTCATCGGTGGTGTCGGTAAACACACCCTTAATTTTTTTATAAGTTATATTGCTTCGTCCGAGCTGTTCCAAAATTTTACGAAGCTCGGGCTGAAA
>JBGVDU010000090.1:0-1513 GCA_045119555.1 Acutalibacteraceae bacterium
TTACAGTATGTCCTGCGAGTCCGAAAACCTGAGAGGAATGGGCACAACCGTAGAGCTTGCAGTAATAAAGGACGGTACGGTTCATGTTGTTCATGCAGGCGACAGCAGAGTTTACCTTGTTTACAACGACAGAATCGAGCAGATTACAACCGACCATTCTCTTGTTCAGGAAATGGTTGAAAGAGGAGAAATCACACAGGAACAAGCACGTTTTCACCCGAGCAAGAATTTCATTACAAGAGCATTGGGTGTTGAGAATAAGCTGACGCTTGACTGCATTTCACGACCGTTTGCACAGGGAAATATTCTGCTTTTGTGCACGGACGGATTAACAAACTATTTTGATTCTGAAGAATTATTGGATATTATCAATCGAACTCCGCACGATGAATTAACGGAAACACTCGTTTCCTTGGCAAAAGAGCGTGGAGGAAGCGATAACATAACAGTGGCCGTTATTGTGGCTGACTAAAATTTAAAGGAGAGGAAAGTATGGAGGATAAATATACCGGCAAAAAGCTTGACGGACGTTACCAAATACATGAGGTTATCGGTGCCGGCGGTATGGCCATGGTATATCGTGCCCATGACATAATTGACGACAGAGAAGTTGCCATAAAGATACTGAGAGATGAGTTTTTGGGCAACGCCGAATTTATCAGAAGATTTAAAAACGAATCCAAGGCGATTGCTGTTCTTTCTCACCCGAACATCGTTAAGGTTTATGATGTAAGCTTTGGTGATATGATTCAGTACATCGTAATGGAATATATCGACGGAATTACGCTTAAGGAGTATATTGCAAAGAATCAGCTTGTAAACTGGAGAGAGGCTGTTCATTTTTTGACACAGATTCTCAAGGCTTTGCAGCACGCTCACGAAAAGGGTATAATTCACCGTGACATCAAGCCGCAGAATATTATGCTTTTGGAGGACGGTACGATTAAAGTTACCGACTTCGGCATTGCACGTTTTTCAAATACGGAAACAAAAACAATGACCGATAAGGCTATCGGTTCTGTTCATTACATATCACCCGAGCAGGCAAGAGGCGAGCCGACAGACGCTAAGTCCGACCTGTATTCACTCGGTGTTATGATGTACGAAATGCTTACGGGTAAGCTTCCCTTCGATGCCGAAAGTGCCGTGTCTGTTGCAATTATGCAGCTTCAGTCCGACCCGAAGCCGCTTAGAGAGCTTGTTGATTCAATCCCTGTCGGTCTTGAAGAAATCACTATCAAGGCGATGCAGAAAGACCCGAAAAAGCGTTATGCTTCAGCAGCGGAGATGTATGCGGATTTGCTCAAATTCAAAAAGAATCCGTCCATTAAGTTTAATTACTCTTACGATTCCGTTGTGACCGAGCCTGTAAAGCCGAAGGTTCACACGGTTAAGAAGATAGAAACGGAATCCTCATATCGTGACGATGACGACTGGGATGACGATTCTTCCGACGATAAGAGATCCAATCCCGTTGTGCAGGTTGTTGTGGGCTCAATAATCGCCTTCGTTG
>JBGVDU010000091.1:0-4343 GCA_045119555.1 Acutalibacteraceae bacterium
TTACTGCTTTTTACCTTATGCGTTAAATTTAAGAGGAATTAATTTGGAGATGATAAAATGGGTACAAACAAAGAATTGAGTAAGGGTAAAGCCTTTCTTGTGGCAGTTTTGGCAATAATAACAATGGTTCTTTCTCAGACGTTGGCTGTAATGCTCGCTGAATGTGCTTTATCATTAGGAGCACCTCTGGCGGTATCTAACGGAATTGCGGCGGTGCTGTATGCGGCTTTTGCATTGTGCGGAGCAAAGCTTGTTTCTAAATTGGCAAAGAAAAAACTTTCTGATTTCAGAGTCGGTAAAGTAAATATTAAACCGCAGTGGGCTGTTGCGGCTGTCATAATGCCGATGATAGTTGTAGCCTTATCATTGACTGTCGGCGGTGAGTGGAAGGTAAATTCTTTTTCTTCCGGGGAATATGCGAATTTGATTGCAACTAATGTATTGTTTCTCGGTGTTTCAGTCGGAATAGTTGAAGAAATGATTTTTCGAGGCTTGATAATGGGTGCAGTTGAAAAAGCGAGCAATAAATGGGTGGCAATAATTGCCCCTTCCGTGCTTTTTGGTTTAATTCACATTACAAACGGTTTCAGTGTATTGAGCTGTGTACAGCTTGTTGTTGCGGGCACATTGGTCGGAATTTTGTTTTCACTCGTTACTTATCAGAGCGGCAGTGTTTGGTCAAGTGCCGTAATGCACGCAGCATGGAATACTCTGTTGACAGGATTGCTGAAAATCGGAACTACTCCCGATGAAAGTGTCCCGTTTAATTACATTTTAAAGAATGATTCATTTTTGTTTACAGGCGGTGATTTTGGTATTGAAGCATCAATTTTTTCGATTGCCGCATACTTGATTTTCATATTTGCCGCAATATTTTTCCTGAAAAGAAAAAGTGAAAAGTGATTTTATACTAAATACCGTTTAAAGATGGAGGTGTAACTTGTGTTACAGCCTCCATTTTTTATTATAAACGGTTATTTGAAGTGGATGATTTTTTTTGATTTTTGTGTAATATATTATTTTCTTTTGCATTTTAAGAGGACTTGATAATCATTTAATAAAATTCCGTAAATTTACATTAAAATTGTAGCTATTTAACCTATATCACTCAATTATTTCGGGAAAATATGTTGAAACGGTCGGTGAAATGTGATATCATACTATTAATAAGCTATTGATAATTATTACTTTTTTAGGGGTGTGATGTTGTGAGTAGAAGAAAAAAGTATTCTTTTTCATTAATTTTTTGCCCGCTTTTGTTATTATCCCTTGCTTGTGAATAATACGAATATTTGAAAATATAATGCGTTTGTTTCAGAGAATTGGAGTGATATATGTGTTAAACGGTAAACTAAAATCGGTTACATATCGAGCGATATCAGTCTTGCTGTCAGTTATCATGCTGTTCAGTGTATTTGATTTAGGTGTTCTGACCTCGGTTGCGGATTCGGCAGACGGAGGCTTTGTTGTTAAGCTGAAATGGAACGGCACGGGTCAAGACCCCGATAATTATGATTATTATTCTGATTCAAGCGAATCAAGGCTTGTCCGCTTAAAAGTGCTTTACGAGAATAAAGAGGTATCCTCGGGTTATCAGCCGGGCGAAATTGTAATCACAGTGCCCGGACTAAAGGACGCAGTCCGTTCAGGTACAAGCTATATTCCTGCGGCGATTGCCGCAGACAAGGCTTCGTCAACAAGTAAAAACTACGATTGGAGCTATACTTACAGCAGTTCCTCGGATACATTTACATTCACAAACAATGTAGCTATTTCCGCAAACTCTACGTTTGAAGGCTCTTTTGAAATTATTTGGAATTTACCCTCACGTCAGACAAAGGACGGCTTTTCGGAAACTCTTCAAGCAAAGCTAAGAACGTCTAAGAATGACCAAGCTGTAAGCAACGAGGTTTATTATACGCAGACACGCGTAAGGGATGTCTATACATTATCCAATGGCGGTGCTTCGCTTACATCTGCTCTTTCCTCTGCCGAGGGTCTTTTGGGATTGTTGCCCGATGACAAGGAAGAGGAGGATTATGTATGGGTTAAGTACGATGTTCGCGGTACAGATACCTATTACGCAAGAGATGTTCAAGGTAGCGAGCGTTTTGAATGTTGGTTCTTGGAGGGAGCACTTGTTAAGGGCGAAGGTCTTACAAAAACAGGCGAAACGAAAGTAATCGACGGAAAAACCTATGAATGCTGGACTACCTCGAAAAATGTAACAGCGGGAACTTCATCATTCCTTTCAAGTGTCTATGTTGCATATCCTAAGGATTTGTATGAAGATCAAAATGCTTCAGTCTATGTTGATCTTTATGGCACATATTACGAGGAAACAGAGGAAACCTTGCTTGCCCAGACGGAGATAATCATAAATCTGAAGAATTTCGATTTTATAGATATCCCCGGCAATATCTATGATAACGACAAAATTTCCTACGGTGTTCACGGCAGTTATATCAATTCACATTGCGGAGAATGTTTCTCCTACGGTGCAGTGAACAGTCAGCATTTATCAAACGGTTCAACAGAGTATTATTCCGTATTGGGCTTAGATTTGAATTACGATAAAGACAATGTAAACTCTTACGATTTGGAATTTGTCGATGATATCATGGATATCACAACAACAAGCGGTGAGCTTCGCAGATTGAATGATGATGAATTTAATTTCACGGAGGTAGTCATTCCGTCTGCAAAGAGTGTTATTAATATCAACCGCTTTACCATTGAACCCGACGTATATACGGTAGAAATATACATCAGAAGAGCAGGGGAAGAATTTGAAACAGACCCATACGAAACCACGATGATAACAAACGCTTATCAATATATTGCTCTTCCCGATGATACAGTAGCTGTGAAGGTTTTATTTAAAGATATGCAAGAGTCTTTAAGGTCCTTGAATATCAAATTATATTACAAGTTCCATACATCGGCAGAGGATATTCTGCTTAATAACGGCAATGTCGTAAATTATATGTATTTCAAATTATACGATGACAAAGGTAACTGGGTTAACGACAGCTTTGACAGAGATACATATCCCTCCGATGAATTGTATGACAGAGATATGGAGCTTTACGGCCACTCCTTTGACAGAGAAATAGCAAGGCTTCATATTGTTGAATTGCCGAATGAGTACAGCTCGACCACATCGCTTACCCTAAGCAGTGAAGGTAAAGAAGCGTATTATTTCACGGGCGGAATAAATGATTCCTTCAATATTGCCGAGGGAAATACTCTCAGTAATTTTTCCGTATATACTATTCTTCCCGAAAATATGAAGCTTCAGTCGCTTTACAGTACGCCCGATGCTTTGTATAACGCTCTTACCTTCAGCTCCTCCGGTTATTCGTCTGCGTACATTAAAGAGCATGCGACGGTGGAGATTATTGAGAATTACAAGGACAGCGGAAGAACATATATCGCTGTTCATTACGATTTTTCCGATTCTCCGATAACACCGAGCAATATATCAATACAGGGGATTCCCTTGTGTTATGAAAGAGATTATCTGAAAAAGCTTACAAACAGCTTTACTCTGCGTTCGGTTACCTTGATTGACCAAGACGGAAAATGGTATGCTACGTCTACGGACAACAGCGGTATTGACAGCGGATTGTGGAGAGATATTGACGGTGACGGCGATGTTTCGGAGGTTGCCTCACAAAGCACAGCAACAGTTACTATGTATAACCCCGAAAGCTCAAACCTTCAGTTTATAAAATCGGTAAGGACAACCTTGTCAAACGGCTATGTTCAGCCATCGTTTGACACAACAAACTCACAATATGTTGAAGATGAATTACCTTACACTTATAAGAATTATGAATATTCTTATAAACTGCGTCTAAAAACCGGCGAAAGTCTTGCAAATCATATCATATTTGTCGATGCTCTCGAAACGGGAGAGAGGGCTGAGTGGCAGGGAACATTTGTAAGAGTTGACACCTCTTATGCCGAAAATCTTTTAGGTGTCAAGCCTACTGTTTATTATTCTTCAAAAGAAACAGATGCCACACAAATTCCCGACTTCACCTCCTCCGATTGGACTACTACCAAGCCCGAGAATGTTAAGTCGATAGCGGTAGATTTCGGTGACGCCATGTTATCGTCGGGTTCGTCCTTGTATATTGAAATATATATGAAAGCACCCGATGATGCCGACGGCAGTCTGGAGTACAAGCTTACAGAAAACTTTGCTCATGTTCATTACGATAAATATGACGTTAATACAAAACACTTTATCGAAAGTCAAGATATCCCATCAAACAATGTTCCTGTCAGCATGACACCGTTTATGGGAACGATAAAAATCATCAAGCTTGACAGCA
>JBGVDU010000092.1:0-1452 GCA_045119555.1 Acutalibacteraceae bacterium
GAGGTGTTTTTGCAAGAAAGGTATATACTCTTTACCTCGATGAAGTGAATGATGAAAGCAATAAGAATAAGGGCAGTATACTTGCAATGTGCTCCGATTCATCAAAGGAAGTCAGAGCAACGGTTGTTAAGGTGTTGTCAAATCATAAAGAATATGAAAAGGAGGTTTCCGAATTACTGCAAGCAAAAAAATCAACAATCCGAGAAGCGGCAGTAGACATTTTCGCAGCTTGGGGAGTAAATAACTACCGTGAAATTCTTCTTGATGCCGCAGACAAAGAGAAAAGTGCAAAGCTTGCCGATAAAATAAGAAATATGCTTTCCGTTCCGTCCTCAAATTCCAAGGACGGTGAAACGGTATTCTCGCCGATTCAGTTTGTGGAGAGCATACATAAGGGTGGCAGAAGCAAAAAAATTCTTTGGCTTTACGAAACACAAAATCCCGTTGTTCATTTTGTAAGCGGTGATGAAGCCGATGATAAATATATGCAGGCTCTTATGCTTTGCTATTCAAATATGACGACTTTGGGAAGATGTGAAAATGCGATATTACTTGCAAATGAATTAAAGCAAGATGAGCTTAATAAATTTGCGGCAGAAATATTCTCAAAATGGCTTAATGCAGGAGCGGAATCCAAGAAAAAATGGGTGCTGTATTTTGCGGCTATTCACGGCGGTAATGATATAATTGATGTTTTTCTTCATTGCATTAAAGAATGGGCAGAAAATATGCGTGGAGCTATTGCGGCTGATGCAGTAAGGGCACTTTCCGTAAACGGAAGCTCCGAAGCACTTATGACGGTTGATAACCTTGCCCATAAATTTAAGCAAAAGCAAGTCAGAAAGGCGGCAGCACAGGCTTTGGATAATGCGGCTGAAGAATTGGGAATAACAAGTGATGAGCTTGGCGATAGAATAGTGCCCGATTTAGGCTTCAATGAAAGCATGGAGCGTGTATTTGATTACGGGGCAAGAAAATTCAAAGTATATCTTACCCCGTCGTTGGAGCTTGAGGTGTATGACGAGAACGAGAAAAAGCTGAAAACAATTCCCGCACCGTCAAAGAAGGACAATGAAGAAATTGCAACGCAATCAAATAAAGAATTTAAGCAAATGAAAAGACAGCTCAAGAATGTTATTTCAATTCAGAAAGTTAGACTTGAAACGGCACTTCTTGCCGACAGAAGATGGAATAAAGAAGCATGGGAAAAGCTTTTTGTTAAAAATCCCGTTATGCACAGCTTTGCAATAGGTCTTATATGGGCATCTTATGAAAATGATGAATTAGTCGGAACATTCAGATATATGGAGGACGGTTCGTTCAATACATCCGATGAAGATGAATACGAGCTTCCCGAAAGCTGTACAATCGGTTTGATTCACCCGATTGACCTTGACGAAGATACCCTGTCAACCTGGAAAGAGCAGTTAAGTGACTATGAAATAACACAGC
>JBGVDU010000093.1:0-1707 GCA_045119555.1 Acutalibacteraceae bacterium
GAGCAGATTAAGGCTATTGACGGTGTGCTTAAGGTTAGAGTTATTAAGTAATTCTGAAATCTGTAAATTCAATAATTTATATAAAACAAAGGCAACGGAGATGAATCCGTTGCCTTGATTTTTGCCCTTAACAGCTCATAATTATCATATTCTCGGAAGTATTGAAGCCTTGTTTTTTATAGTAACCCTCCGTTCGTTCACCCTTTGATGTTATGAGGTATGTTGAAGCTACTTCGTTTTCGACTAAAATTTCTTTTAACTTAACAAGCAAGGCTGAGCCGTAGCCTTTTCTTTGCTTTGTCGGAGTTACGCAAAATTCTTGAATTTGAAAATGCAACCCGTCAAAGAACTGTTCCTTTTGTCCGAGGATAAAGCCTACAATTTTTTCGTTTTCTTTCAAATGCAATCCGAAATATGTGTTTGAACTCATTAAACCGCCGATACGCTTTTCTGCAGTTTCGGTTGTCCAACTGTCATTCCACGGCTCGCAGTTAAAGGTTTCAATAAAAATTTTTGCGTAGTCAGAGATGTTATCCACAGTCATTTCGTTAATTTTAATATCTGTATTTTTTACGTTACTCTGCATTTTCGTTTTCCTCCGTATCTTCCGATTGATTCTCGTTTTCAGCTTCGTTTTCCTGTGTGTCGGAGGTTGCAGGAGGTGTTGCATAGATATCGTTGCGAATGATTTTGTAAATTGCCGCGGCAATCGGAACACCCAAAAGCATTCCGGGGATTCCCATAACTCCGCCGCCTACGGTAACTGCGGCGAGTACCCAAATTCCCGGAAGTCCCATAGACGAGCCGACTACACGGGGATAAACTACATTGCCCTCAAACTGCTGTAAGAGAATTAAAAATATAAGGAAAATAACAGCCTTGAAGGGTGAAATAGAGAAAATCATAAACACACCGATAGCCCCGCCGATATACGCACCTGCAACGGGAACAAATGCTGTGAATGCAATCAACGCACCTATCATAGCGGCATACGGCAGTCTTAAAATCCACATACCTATGGCACAAAGAATACCGAGAATAACAGCCTCTGTGCATTGACCTACAATGTAACGGTGAAAGCAATCGTCCAATATATCGACGGTGTACATTAACTTATCGTACCATTTTTTACGCAAATAGTGCTTTAGCAATGAAGTGATTTGATGCCCCAGCTTATCCTTTCCGAGCAAAATATACACGGCGAAAATAATGCTTAAAAATCCCGTAACAATTCCGCTGAACACGGAGGTAGCAACATCGACAACAACTCCGACAACATCGCCGATACCAGAAGTCAGTACGTTTATAATTTTATTAATCTTAGACTGCCAGTTGATAGAACTCAGCAGCTTGATAATATCCTCAGGCAGTATATGCAGCTTCTCAAGATTGCTGACCAGAGTATCAAGAGCGTTGGGCAGTTCTGCGAAAATCAATTTTACACAGGAAATCAGCTGAGGAACAATAAGAACGACAATGAGAAATATGAAGCTTATCAAGGTTAATATCGAGGCAAGCAAGCAAACGGGTCTGCGGCTTCGCTTTACTATTGATTTGGCAGAATTTTTAAAATAATGCCGTTCGAAAAAGCTCATAAGAATGTTAAGTATGTAGGCAACTGCACAGCCGATAAAGAGCGGGGCTGACGCACCGATGAATGAAGAGAGTAATGCCGATACCGTCGTCCAATAGTGAATACAAAGGTAC
>JBGVDU010000094.1:0-11681 GCA_045119555.1 Acutalibacteraceae bacterium
CCGAACATATCTGTGCCGAGCCTTCCGTAATAATAACCGTCCGTAAAACCGCTTCGTGAAAAAACAGCTTTCAATCTGTCGATTTCCGCCTTATCGGCAGTACCGTTATCTGCGGAATGTCTGCAAGCCGCCGCTGCCGCCGCAACGTATTCGGGACGCTTCATTCTGCCCTCGATTTTCGCACTTGTAACGCCGATATTCGCAAGCTCCGACAGCTCTCCGATAACACAGTTATCCTTTAGGCTTAAATCGTGCCCCGTACCGCCCTCAACACAAAACGGCAGGCGGCACGGCTGGGCACAGCGTCCACGGTTTCCGCTTCTTCCGCCAAGCATCGCCGACAGATAACACTGACCTGACATGCACATGCAAAGTGCACCGTGAACAAAGACCTCCGTTTCCACGGGACAGCTTTTCACAACTGCTTCAATTTCGCTTTTGCTCATCTCCCTTGCAAGCACCACACGCTCAAAGCCCGATTCATAAAGCAAGCGTGCCGCCTGCGGAGTATGAACGCCCATTTGCGTAGATGCGTGAAGAGTGATTTCGGGGCAGGCACTTTTTAAAAGCGTTGCAAGACCCAAATCCTGTACGATAAAGGCGTCCACACCCAATTTATAAGCATGCTCAGCCACCCTCAGTGCCTCATAAAGCTCATCATCGGAAACAAGCGTATTTATTGCAATATGCACCTTAACACCGTGCAAATGGCAATAACGCACAGCTTTTTCAAGCTGTTCTTCGTCAAAATTTGCGGCGTAGGCTCTTGCACTAAACTGCAAGGCACCAATGTACACTGCATCGGTGCCTTGTCTTACAGCCGCCTCTATTGATTCATACGAACCGCAGGGGGCGAGTATTTCGATATTTTTATTCATAGTCAAACGAATCAATCCTCGTCATCATCGTCAAAAGCCTTTTGCTCGAAAAAGCTCATAATTTCAGCCGTAGCGTCTGCACTCTCTTCAAATGCGTCCTCACTGAAAAAGCCCTGCACAGGTGCATTGCTGTTAGCCTTCGGCTTGCTTACCTTTGGTGCAGAAACGGAAGCCTTGGCTGTGGGTGCACTTGCCTTTACCTCTTCCTGTGCTTTATTAACAACAGGTACAACGGGAGCATCGTTTGATGCAAGTCTTTTTCTCAAGGTTGCAAGCTCGGACTTCAAAAGCTCGTTTTCCTTCTTCATCTCTTCAAGCTGCTTTCTTGCATAGCCTGACTCCTGCAAATAATCCTTAATCTGCCCTCTGAGATTACTTCCGTCACCGTTAGCCTTCATAAACTGGTCGCAATAATCCATAGCAACGAAAAGTGCAACCTCTGTGATGTTGCGGGAGGGCATTTCATCGGAAAGTCTTTTAACTCGTCTTTCAACCTTAGACGCAACATTTTCCATGTACTGCACGTCATCATCGGAAGAAATTGTGAAAGTATAATTACAAATACGAATAGTATTCTTTGCCATATTTAATCCGTCCTTTTCATTATTATATAATCATGTTAATTTACGGAAAATCATATCCGCCAAAAGCAACATATAGATTTCGAGTTTATTTCTTTAAATTATACAGCAAAAAACAAATTATTACAAGGATTAAACACAGAAAAAACAGTTTTATTATTGCGGATTGCCCATTTGAATAAAAATGGCGAAATTTTTAGATAAAAATCCAAATAAAATTGGACAAATTAACATAAAAGTATTGTTTTTTATATAAAATTGTAGTATAATGATTCCATTCTGCTAATGAAATTGTCTTATTTCACAAAAGACAGTGTTGCAGTGCGAATTATTTATCGGAGGAAAGTTAATTATGAACTACAATTTGACCGTACAGCAGGCTAAAGAACTTATTACAGCTAAGCTTTCGCACAATATGGGCGTAGCTGTAAAAGATGCCACCGACGAACATTTCTACAAAGCAACCGCACTTGTAGTGCGTGAGCTTATGAGCGAGGGCTACAAGGAATTTACCGACAAGGCAGTCGCTCAGAAAAGGAAAACGGTTTACTACCTTTGCATGGAGTTTTTGCTCGGACGCTCCTTAAAAAACAATATATGCAATCTTAACCTTGAAAAAACATTTGCTCAGGCTCTTGAGAGCTTCGGCACAGATATCGAAAAAATATATGACCAAGAGCCCGATGCAGGTCTTGGCAACGGCGGCTTGGGTCGTCTTGCGGCTTGTTTCCTTGACGGTCTTGCTTCACAGGCTTATCCGTCAATGGGTTATTCTCTCCGTTACGACATGGGTATTTTCAGACAAAGCCTTGTTGACGGTTGGCAGACAGAGCTTCCCGACAACTGGCTCCCCGGCGGCAGCGTTTGGCTTCACGAGCACCCCGACAAGGCTGTTGAGGTAAGCTTTAACGGCGATGTTGAGGAAACATGGGGCGATGGAAAACATTCAATCAAGCTTGTAAACGCCACAAAGGTTCTCGCCGTTCCCTACGATATGTATATTTCGGGCAACGACGGCAAGGGCGTAAGCAGATTAAGACTTTGGTCAGCTAAAGCACAAGAAATTGACATGAACCTCTTCAACGATGGTCAATACATGCGAGCAATGGAGCAGAAGGCTATGGCTGAGGCTATCACACAGATTCTTTATCCGGGCGACAACCATGCCGAGGGTAAGAGCCTTAGACTTAATCAGCAGTATTTCCTTGTTTCCGCTACAATTCAGGATATTCTCAGACGTCACTTTATGAACGGTGGCACACTCGAAACTCTTCCCGATTTCGTAACGCTTCACCTTAACGATACTCACCCCGTACTCGCAGTACCTGAGCTTATGAGAATCATTATGGACGACTACGGCTACGGCTGGGATGAGGCTTGGTCTATCGTTTCCAAAACTATCGCTTACACAAACCACACCGTTATGCGTGAGGCTCTCGAGTGCTGGGGCGAGGATATGTTCAAAAACAAGCTTCCGAGAATTTATCAGATTGTACAGGAGCTCAACAGACGTTACTGTGCAGAGCTTCACAGCATGGGCATTGACGGCTATCAGGTTGGAAGAATGGCTATTATCAACGACGGTGTTGTTAAAATGGCAAACCTCGCCGTTATGGCAAGCTACAAGGTAAACGGTGTTTCTGCCTTGCACAGTCAAATTCTTAAAGACACTGTATTCAACGATTACTACAAGGTAACTCCAAATAAATTTACTAACGTCACAAACGGCATTGCACACAGACGTTGGCTCAATCAGTCAAACCCTGCACTTGCGGGACTTATCACAGACCTTATCGGTGACGGCTTTAAAGCCGATGCCTCCGAGCTTACAAAGCTTATGAAATATAAGGACGATAAGGCTGTTCTTGACAAGCTTGCAAAAATCAAGCACGACAATAAGATAACCATGGCTAAGTACATCAAGGAGAAAAACGGCATTATCGTAGACCAGAATTCAATCTTCGATGTACAGGTTAAGCGTTTGCACGAGTACAAAAGACAGCTTATGAACGCTTTCCACATTCTCTCCTTGTGGCAGTACCTCAGAGAGAATCCGAACGCAGAGTTCACACCAAAAACATACATTTTCGGTGCAAAAGCCGCTCCGGGCTACTACTTTGCTAAGCAGATTATCCAGTTCATTAACAAAATGGCTGACCAAATCAACAATGACCCGAGAATCGGCGATAAGCTCAAGGTTATCTATCTTGAGGATTACCGTGTAACGGTAGCCGAAAAGCTTATCCCCGCAAGTGAAATCAGTGAGCAGATATCTCTCGCAGGCACAGAGGCTTCGGGTACAAGTAACATGAAGTTTATGATTAACGGTGCTCTTACACTCGGTACTCTCGACGGTGCAAACGTAGAGATTCACGACGCTGTCGGCGAGGAAAATATGTTCCTCTTCGGCATGACTACACCGGAGGTTGTTAAGCTTAAATCAAGCGGCTATAACCCAATGAACTATTATACAAACAATCCTGTTATCAAGAAGGCTATCGACGAGCTTAACTTCTCGGGCTTCGGACATATTGCAAAAAATCTTACAGAGCAAGACCCGTACATGGTTCTTGCAGACTTCAAGGATTACGCAGAAGCACAGAAGCACGCTTCCAAGCTTTATGCAAATAAAGACCTTTGGAATAAGATTTCTCTTACAAATATCGCAAATGCAGGCATTTTTGCCGCTGACCGTTCCATTAAGGATTACGCCGAAGGAATCTGGGGTTTGAAGCCTGTTGAATAATTTTATTGAATAAAATTATTATCAGAACACCGAGAGAATATTCCGCTCTCGGTGTTTTTTGATAATCCTCGGCACATACGCTATCTCCTTATAGATTTTTCTTTCCTGCTGTGGTATAATCATTTTAATTTAATTTTTTTGAAAAAAATGGGACTTCAAAATGAATAAAAAGAACAATCAGATAAAAAAATCACTTATTTGCTCGTGCATCGCACTTGCACTCATTGTAAGCTTCAGCGGCTGCTTTGAAACAAATGGCACTATAAATGACACCATAAGCGGAAAAGAGATTGACCATATCGGCTATACCATTGACGAAATCAAAGCAATGGCACTCGAAACCAACAACTCTCTTGACAATATCAGCGATGATGACATAACCGAGGAAGCACTGCACGCCTATAACCAGATGCTTGGTTATGTGGAAAATGTTGTCGTGATTGAGTACAAGGTTTACGACTTTTACCATGTTAATTTTGATTCGGTGAAAGGCTACGTTATAAAAATCGTAATTGCCGAGGATGTAGACTATGTAGAGGCACAATCTCCCGATTCGGCATATAACTACAAGGAAGAAATCATAATGCTTTCGTGCGATGAGGACGGAACAAATGTAAGCAGCGGCTTGGTTCCTCACCTTATGGCACATCAGTGGACTGATGACATCGTTTCGGAGATAGAAACGGAATTTCCCGAATACCATGTAAACCCATGGTATGTAGGCTTATATGCCATAGTTCCCGATATAAAATACGAAAAACATGAGGATTTCTACGATTATTACTATTATTATGATATAGACACATACAACGGAAGCGGTTATTTTGAATATGATAACTGCATTAATATCATCGTTCCGCCCGATACTCCCGAATCAAGCTCAGAAGCAATCTACGAGGATATTAAACCCATTTTGGAAAAATACTGCGTCACCGATGTGGACATTATCGCTCCGAAAAGCGAGGACGTACTTAACAGAATAATAGAGGAAGAAAAAATCACAGGCAACAACTACGACTATGACGATGAAATGGAATGGATTTCATCATACAATGTCAGAAGCAATTTTTAATTGAAAGGGTATTTCTAAGATGAAATTAAGCAATAAGCATTGCTCTATAAATTCAAATAGTCACCGCTGAGTATAAAAACCCAAAATTACCAAAATTTTCACTGAAATTCTATGGTTTTATTATAACATTCGGGACTTGACTTTAGTCTTATTCAGTATTATCATATATAGTGAGCAATCGTGCAATCTACGGGATTATATGTTTTAAAGAATTATAACATTAATATATTGCAATGATTAAAAAATCCGGGGGTGCTGACCCCCTTGTGAGGGAAAATATTATGGATCAAATCTTCTGTTCAAGAAATTCCTTCTATCGCAATCCTCTCGGTTCGGTAGAAGAAGGTACAACTATTCATTTGAGAATTAAAGTTCCGCTTTATCTTAAATGCAGTAAGGCTCTCCTTATCGTAATTGACGAGGGCAAAAACAGCAAAAGAGATAACTACGCTATGACATGGGGCGGCACTGCCGACGAATGTGAAATTTGGGAATGTGACTTCACCCCGAACAGAATGGGGCTTTACTGGTACACATTCCAGCTTGAAACACCCGACGGCTCAAGATTCCTTGTAAGAGATTTCGGAAGCAACGCACGCCTTGATTACAATATAATTTATTCTTGGCAGCTTACCTGCTACAAAAAAGGCTTTGAAACACCCGACTGGCCTTCGGGCGGCGTAATGTATCAGATTTTCCCCGACAGATTTGCTTTTTCGGGCGAAAGCAAGCGTGCAGGCAGAGAGGACAGACAGTACCACAACAGCTGGGACGAGCTGCCCGAGTGGCGTCCGAACAATGAGGGTGTTATCACTAACACAGACTTCTTTGAGGGAGATTTGAAGGGTATCACACAAAAGCTTGACTATCTTGCAGATTTGGGCGTTACCTGCATTTACCTCAACCCTATTTTTGAGGCTTATTCAAACCACCGCTACGACACAGGAAGCTACGAGGATATCGATCCGTTGCTCGGTACACAGGAGGATTTTGAAACTCTCTGTGCCGAAGCAAAGAAAAAGGGTATTAGAGTAGTAAACGACGGCGTATTTTCCCACACAGGAAGTGACAGTAAATATTTCAACCGTCAGGGCAGATATAAGACCATCGGTGCGTTCAATTCAAAGGAATCACCCTATTTCAGCTGGTACGATTTCAACAACTGGCCATATGGCTACAACTCTTGGTGGGGCTTTGATACACTCCCGAATACAAGAGAGGACGACCCGAACTACAACAATTATATAAACGGTGATGACGGAATTATCCGCAAATGGATAAAAGCAGGCAACAGCGGCTGGCGACTTGACGTTGCAGACGAATTACCCGATGTTTTCATCGAAAATCTGAGAAAAGCGGCTAAGGCTGAGGACAAAGACGCTATCATCATCGGTGAGGTTTGGGAAGACGCTTCAAATAAAGAGAGCTACGGTTCAAGACGTAAATTTTTGCTTGGCGAACAGCTCGACACGGTAATGAATTACCCGTTCAGAAGTGCTATTCTTGAATATCTCAAGGGTGTTGACGCATACCATATCATGGAGGGTATTCTCTGCATTATCGAGAATTATCCACGTCCTGTAATTAAAAATTTGATGAACTTCATCACAACTCACGATACAGAAAGAGCAATTACACTGCTTGCAGGCGAGCCGCTTAACGGCCGTGACAGACAGTTCCAGTTCTCAATTCACATGACAGACGAGCAAAGAGGCTACGGACTTCGCCTTATGAAGGTAGCGGCAGGCTTACAGTTCACACTTCCGGGCTTCCCATGCGTTTACTACGGTGACGAAGCAGGCGTTGAGGGATATAAAGACCCATTCAACCGCTCAACATATCCATGGGGGCATGAAAACAAGGAATTGCTTGAATGGCACAAAAGCCTTGCAAAGTTCCGTAAGGAAAGCACCTGCTTCAATGACGGTGAATTTAAAGACGTATTCTGCAAGGGCAACATCATGTCTTATGTACGTTATGATGACAACTGCAAGGTACTCTGTATCTTCAATTCAAGCTACGAACCTTGCGAAGCTCCCGTTCCTTACGAATTCTCCGAGGGCAAGCTTGCAGTTTCAACGCACGGCGATTTAAAGATTGAAAACAACAGCATTTCCATGCCGGGAATCAGCTGTGCACTTATAAAAATCGGTAAATAAGCTTTTTCATATCCTTTTTTTAAATAAAACTTCGCCGAACCGCCCGAGGTTAATTCCTTGGGCGGTTCGGTGTTTTTAGCGTTATTGTTATTAATCTTTTGCTGTATTCAAATAAGAATTATCATATTTTCAAAATGCAATAAAGGAAGTCAACAATGCCGACTGCCTTTTTAATTATCATTTCTTTTTAAAGAAAAACTTAAAACCTACTTAAAATTATCCCTAAGATTTACCTAAAACGAAATAAGAACAAAGCAAAGCCGAGAGCCTGCAATTTATCTGCACACTCTCGGCTGATTTTTGTATTAAATATTAAATATCGCTTGATTTCACCTCACCAGTTAAATAAAAAATACTCTGACACCGTGCATTGCTACACTAATTTTCAACAACCCTTATCCCTATAACCGTAATATCGTCATCTCTGCCGAGCCTGCTTCCTATGGTGGCTTCATCTATTATATCGTTGACAAGCTCTTGAATCTCATCTCCTTCGAAATCTCTCATCATCGCTCCAATCCAGCTGTCACTGATTGAAACCGCACCGTCGGACAGCATTATTATCATATCTCCGTCATCAAGCTCCACATCGTCGTGCGTAAGCTTTACGTCGGATAAAATTCCTGCCGGCAGCGAGGAAGGCTCTATTCTTATCACCCTGCCCCCCTGCTTAACGAAGGTAACGGGTGCACCGGCTTTCATAATTTCTACATTGCCCGAAAACAAATCCAAGCTTACCAAATCAACTGTCGCAAGCGATTCGTCCTGAGATTTCACCATCAATGCGGAATTTGCCACGCTTAACGCACAATCATAGCCTAAGCCGACCTTGACAAGCTTTGACATAATGCTTACAGCCATGCTTGCGTCAACAGCCGCTCTGCCTCCCGTGCCCATGCCGTCGCTTATAACGGAAACGAATCTGCCTTGCCCGTCATTGAAGTAATTGAAGCTGTCACCGCAAAGATTTCCGTTACTGCAAACGTGCTGTGCCGAGCCTATTTGAACATCGTATTTCGGTTTTTCGCAAAATGTCGCTCTGCACCTGTTGCTGACTGCCGTAATCTGCGGCGGCTGAAGGCTTCTTCCGCTCATTCGGGAAATTTCCTTTATCATATTTCCCTTCTTGAGTAATTTTCTGTCGCCGTCGGCAAGCTCTATTTCCACCGTCATTCTGCCGAGCCTGTCTATTCGACAGCTGCATTCAATGGGAACGAAGCCGTTAGCCTTGAGAGCCGCACAAACTCTCTCGGAAGCACCTATATCGTAGCTTTCAAAGCTTTCAAATTCCTGCTTAAAATCGCTTAAAATATCGCCCAGTCCGCTGAACTGCCCTGCTACCACTCCCCTTACCTGCGACACTCTCGCCTCGGCGGCTATAAAGCTTTTGTAGCTTTCATATTGACGGTTTACGGAAATCGCCATTTCCTCCGACTTACAGCACTTGCGGTTGAACAGCTTTTTTATGTCATCGCCGTCAACCTCGCCGCAGTTTTTAAGAATTGGTGTGATATCCGAAAATCTATCCTCCTTACGCTCTCTCACATCTTGCCAGCAAAAGGCTCTCATACCGCACCGACTGCAATTTTCCTCCATAGCCTTTGTGTAAATGCTTTCCATGTCGGCGGAGTAATAATCCTTTAATCTCACCGCCACGGCATTAACCGCCTGAGATATATTTTTAAGTGCCGTTGAAGCAAGGTCAAGCCGCATAATAACGGAACGCCTCAAGCCCTCGCTGTTTGAGGTGTCTGTGTGCGGAGTTACAAACGAGGAAATTCTGTTTCCTATGTCCTTGGGAACAAAAATAAAAATCACCGAAGCTATTACCGTTTCATAAAACACACAAGCCGCCTGTGCGGTTACACCGTCCTGCAAGGAAACAATACCGCTGCAAACCAGAAATGCGGCAACCGTGCCTATTCGCCCTATGTAGGAAAAAAGTCCTGCCATAAGACCGCCAAAGCTGTAACAGGCTGTCACAAACCAAAAATCCGTTGAGCCTATGCCGAAAACTATTCCCGTTGCAACACCGCCTATACAACCGCCTGCCACAGAGCCGTAATAAGCACAAAACAGCACCGCAGTGACGGCAAGAATACGCCCCACGGAAATGCCTGCCACTGTAAGAGTATTCGCCGAGAGCAAAAATATACAGCCTGTCATTACGATACAGGCAATTTCCTGCTGATTATATGTAGATATACCCTTGCTTCCTGCGGCAAGGACAACCGTCTGACTGAAAAAATACGCCCCGACAGCCGCCAATAATGCCTCAATAAGACACATTATTATATCTGTCTGCCCCTTGTACGAAACAAGGATAATCACACCGCCCGTGCATACAAGCGGAACCATTGCAACAAGCGGTGCAAACAATCGGCTTTTGCTTATCTTTTCGATGTCGTTAAGCATCCAGCGAAGTGCAAAAATTGTTATCACCGTGGCAACATACCGAAAGCTGCCCTGTGGATAAAGCAATACATAGCCTATAATAGACCCGACGGTAGCTATCAAAGCATTGCTGTAAGGCACAGCCGCACAAAATGCCGCACCGAAGGGTGCATAGCTTCCGAACACAGCACCGTGCGACACAACAGCACCGCATATAAAATAAACAATCTGAATAATAATCGCCTTATATGTACCCTTGTCCAAAATATCCGAGAGAAGCTCCCTTCCTCTCAACTGCACAGCACGCATTTTTCAACACCCTTTCGCATTAATTTTAAATTCCCGTAATTGATGTATATATAGTAACACCGAGCCGAAAATAAAACTGTCGCAGTCGGTTGTCGCAAATTATGCCTTTAAGCTGAAATTGCTTGAGGTAATCTAAAATACTCAGGCATACTTGAAATTACATCAAAACTCACCGCAAGAGTGTATAAAAATTATTTATTCACTTGAATTTTTGAAAATGTCTGCCGATTTGTCAATCCCAATCGCCTTTTCGTTCTTCCCCGACAGCCTGCGTTATATTGCGGTATGCTCTCCTCCCCGAAATAATAAAATTACCGTAAGGTGTAAAAAAATTAAAAAACCTGTTGACATTCTCATTGTATCGTGTTATATTAGATTTGTACTAATTGTAGTAATACAAACAACTCTTATAATACAAATAAAAGGGAGGTTTGAAAGTGTTTACTATAAACTATCAAAGCAGAGAACCGATTTACGAGCAGCTTTACAACAGCGTGGTGAGAATGATTGGAATGGGGGTTTTCACTCCGCATCAAAAGCTGCCTACCGTGCGAGCACTTGCTCAGCAGTTGGGTATCAACCCGAACACAGTGTCTAAATCATACCAAATGCTTGAGCAAAACGGCTATATTTATTCGACTGTGGGAAAAGGTTCGTTTGTTGCGGACAATACCTCTGTTCTTTCGGGACAGCAGGAGGAAGCAAAAAACAATCTTTCAAAGGCGATTAAATCAGCAGTTGATGTCGGTATCTCAAAAAAAGAAGTAAATGCGTTAGTTAATGACATTTTTGGAGGTGACGGTAAGTAATGTTGGCAATTAAAAATGTAACAAAAAAATTCGGTGAAAAGGTTGCACTGAATAATTTGTCATTTAATATTCCCACAGGCTCTGTCTTTGGCCTTATCGGCTCAAACGGCTCGGGTAAGTCAACGCTTCTCAGAATTATTTCGGGCGTTTACGATACCGACGGCGGCTGTGTGGAAATTGACGGTGAACCCGTATTTGAAAACGTAAAGCTTAAAGGCGAGTGCTTTTTCATTTCCGATTTTCCGTTTTTTTACAACAATTCAACCGTTAAGAATTTAGCGGAGCTTTACAAAAGCATGTACCCAAACTGGAGCGAGGAAAAGTTCAATCAGCTTTGCTGTATATTCCCTATCGGAATAAACGACAGAATCATCAACATGTCCAAGGGTATGCAAAGGCAGGCGGCTTTAATGCTTGCTATTTCGACCTGCCCCAAGTATCTTCTTCTTGATGAAATCTTCGACGGACTTGACCCCGTTGTACGCCAGCTTATCAAAAAAATTCTGATTGAAATGGTTGTCGAAAACAACTCTACAATAATAATAGCTTCACATAACCTCAGAGAGCTTGAGGACGTATGCGATCACATCGGACTTATCCACTGCGGCGGCATTGTTCTCGAAAAAGAGCTCGACGAAGCAAAGCTCGGTATTCACCGTGTACAAATTATATTTGAAGAAGAAGTCGGCGAGGGTATGTTCACCGATTTGAACATCGTGAATATACAGCGTCA
>JBGVDU010000095.1:0-1456 GCA_045119555.1 Acutalibacteraceae bacterium
AAAACAATTACCGTATTATAATACAAATTAAAGGTGTGTAAGTCCGTTTGGCTTGCACACTTTTTTTATCACCATAATCAGCTGTTCGTAAACCACACCCGACAAAAGCATGCTTGCGTGATAAATTTCCCTCAAATTTAACTATTATTTTACTTCAAAAATATTCCGAGGGAGAATTTTCATCTAATTTTCACAAATCTGTTGACTAAATAAAGGAAAAATGCTACAATGAACATGAAAATAACTGATTTTTAACGTATTTCCATAAAATACATGATAAATTTTAGGCTAATTCAAAATTTAAAATTAAAACTACAAAAACCGTAAACTTTGCTTTCATACGAAAGGCTGATAAAATGACCGATAAAGAATTGAAAAGGCTCAGCAGAGCGGAATTGCTTGAAATGCTTATTGAGCAGATGAAGGAAAACGAAGACCTCCGTTCTCAGCTTGAAGAGGCGAATAAAAAGCTTGACAACAGAAAAATAATCATCGAAAATTCGGGTTCAATCGCCGAGGCGGCTTTGAAGCTCAACGGAGTTTTCGAGGCGGCGGAAAAAGCGGCTGAGCAGTATCTCGAAAATATAAAATCAAGCTGTAATTCCGATGAAAAGCGGTGAAGCTTATGGCAGAAGAAAAAAACACAAAGCACAGCCTTCCCGAGGTTGGTCAGCTTGAAAGCGAGTTGCGGCGAGAACGCTACAAGCAAAGGTATTTAAAGGTATTACGCAGTACAATATATATTCTTATTGTAGTTGCGGCGATTGCCGTTTTGGTGGCAACGCTTTGGATGCCCGTTTTGCAAATTTACGGTTCTTCAATGACCCCGACCTTAACGGACGGTGAAATAGTCGTTTCGGTAAAAGGTGCCGATTTTGAATACGGTGATGTTATAGCCTTTTACTATAACAATAAAATCCTTGTCAAACGCTGTATAGCAGGCCCGGGCGATTGGGTTGATATTGATGAGGAAGGCAATGTATATGTTAATGATGAATTACTTGACGAGCCTTATCTTGTGGAAAAAGCACTCGGAGAATGTGACATTTCGCTCCCGTATCAAGTGCCCGATGCAAGATATTTTGTTCTCGGTGACCACCGAAGCACTTCTGTTGATTCCAGAAGCACGGCGGTTGGTTGTGTATCCGAGGAGCAAATTGTCGGCCGCATTGTTTTCAAGGTTTGGCCGCTCAGTGAATTTGGCAGTGTCGAGTAAATTATTTTTAGCGAGGAGGTTTGATTTATGAACAGTAATCTTCGGCACGAAGCGGAAGTTATGAGTAAAAATCATCAAAGACGTAGGCGATGGTATACTGCTCTTGTTGTAATGGCGGCAATCGTAGTGTTCTGCACAACATACGCATTGATTTTGCCTGCAATCACAATGGAAAAAGAAGCCTTCTGCGGACTTAGCGAGCATATTCACACAGACGAGTGTTACGATGTAAATAATGAG
>JBGVDU010000096.1:0-1890 GCA_045119555.1 Acutalibacteraceae bacterium
AATGCTTTCGCCGAGCGTAATCGCATCACCGTCGTGAAGAGCAATATTACACGGGATATCGGTAATCGGATCTTTCTCAAAGCAAAAGTAAAGTGAAAGATTATTCGTGGAATCCGAAAGCAGAGGAACATCTTTTTCTCCGATTGCTATTTCCGCTTTATTCCCTGTTTTTTCAAGAATGTTTTTAGTACCGCCAATGTGATCAAAATGGCCGTGCGTGAGAAGTATATATTTTATGTTTTCGTAGCCGATTTCGCTCAAAGCCTTATCCAGCGACGGAGTAAACTCACCGGGATCTATAACAGCTGTATAACCCGTTGCTTCATCGGTGGCAATACAGCAGTTTGTAGCCAGCATACCGACTGTCAATGTTTTTACCTTTATCATGTCTGTTCAATACCTCACTGTAAGGGTTTATTTTTTAAATCCTCCGAATCTATAACGAGAGTAACGGGGCCATCGTTTAGAAGGGAAACCTTCATATCGGCACCGAATACACCCTTTTGGAGATTTTCTATTCCGTTATCCGCAAGCTTTTTGCAGAAATATTCATACAGAGGATTCGCCTTTTCAGGGCGAGCCGCTGCGAAAAAGCTCGGACGTCTGCCGTGACTGCAATCGCCGTAAAGAGTAAAATTAGATATAACAAGCACCGAACCGTTAATATCGGAAAGTGATAGATTCATTTTATCGTTTTCGTCGGTAAAGATTCTCAAACCCGAAATTTTTACGGCAAGGGCATCTGCTTCACGTTCGGTGTCATTTTCATGTACTCCCAAAAGCACCAGCAAGCCGCCGCCTATACTTCCTGCCGTTTCGCCGTCAACCTTGACTTCTGCGAAAGATACTCTTTGAATTACAGCTCTCAAGCGTATTCACTCCTATTTTTTCGTTTATTCGTCAGTGCTATTCGATAACATTCACTTAATATAATTTATAATGATGTTATAGAACAACTCTTTTTTATTTGCATTTTACTGATTTTCGTTTATTCTGCTTACCGAAATAATTCCTTTTACGGACATAAGTCTTGAGGTTATATCACGCAGATGAGATTTATTTTTAACGGTGATATTGAAGGTCACAACAGCAAGGTTGTTTTTCGTGCCCTTTGAACTCATATTATGAATATTTATGCGAAGATTATTCAACTGGCCTGCTAAGTCGGCAACCAAGCCTGTTCTGTCATAAGCCATAATCTCAATGGTTGTTCGGAACGAATTGTTAATTGAATCTGACCATCTGGCGGAAATCCACCTTGTCGGGTCCTCGGCATCTTCAATATTTACGGGAACATTCGGACAGCTTCTCTTGTGAACCGAGATACCGTGCCCCTTTGTGATGAATGCAATTATATCATCACCCGGAAGCGGCGAGCAGCATTTTGAAAGCTTGATATCAACGTCGTCCATTCCGTCGATAATAACTCCGCCCTTTGATGCCTTCGGCTTTGGTGGTTCTTCGGTAATAGGAACAACGTACTCTTCTTCTATGCCCTCAGCCTTACGCTTTTCCTCACAAAGCTTTGTGTACTCCTCTTTGATTCTCGGCAAAAGTTTCCAAAGAATTGTTCCGCCGTAGCCGATTGACGCATAGAAAAGCTCCATGGAGGGAATATTCTTTTTGCGAAGAATAGGCTCCATCATTTCTTCGAGCTCTTTTTCGGTAGCTTCAAAGCCGTTACGCTTAATTTCTTTTTCAAACTCGGTTTTGCCTACAGCAATATTTTCTTCACGTTTTTCACGCTTAAACCACTGTCTGATTTTATTTCTTGCATCACTCGTTTTAACAATTTTAAGCCAATCACGGCTTGGGCCCACCGAGCCCTCTTTGCCTGTGATTATCTCGATAATATCGCCCGTTTTAACCTCGTAGTCAATCGGAACGATT
>JBGVDU010000097.1:0-7234 GCA_045119555.1 Acutalibacteraceae bacterium
CGGCTGGCTGCTTGATGATGACTATGCTATCGAAAAGATGACGGAAATCGTACTTGCCAAGGAATCCGTAACACTCAATCTTACCGACAGAAGCGAGGAAAGCGATAAATGGTGGATGCGAGTTGCAGTCGGCTATGACGCAAACGGTAACGATTACTACGGCACAACATACGCCGAGGTAAGTATTCAAGATCAGCACATGTGGATGTATGAGGACGGAAAATTGGTTCTTGAAACAGATGTCGTAACAGGTAACCCTAATTTGGGCAACGACACACCCGTCGGTGCATACAGAATCCGCTATAAGGAAAAGAATGCCACACTTCGTGGACCCGGATATGCAACACCTGTATCCTACTGGATGGTTTTTGCCGATGATATCGGCTTCCACGACGCAACCTGGCAGGCTGCTTTCGGTAAACAGCTGTATTTGACAAACGGTTCACACGGTTGCGTAAACATGCCCTTGGATAAAGCTGGAAAATTGTACGACTTAATTTATGACGGCATGCCGGTGTTCGTTTATTGATTTATAATACATTTTCATATTGAAATAAAGGCGGTCGCAGGATCGCCTTTATTTTTTCACAATATTTTATCTACAAAACTTCCTTTCCCTTAATTAAAGTCAATGCTATCCAATGTTTCGGCATATTAAAATTATAATTTAAAAGCTTAGTAAAAAAACATTAAAACCATACTATTTTTATAAGTCACACCGCTGATAACTGTTTTTATAAATTACACGGCTTAATTTTAATTAAAGAAAAATAATCCCGTACACATCGGAATTCCTTTGTGTACGGGAAATTTATTTATATTATATTAAAACCCTCAAATCAGAACGATTATTCCAAAACAGTATCTTCATCTGTTTCGGAAGCTTCCTCTTCTTTACCTACTTCAACCAAGTCAATGGATCTGTAACGGTTCATACCTGTACCGGCAGGAAGAAGCTTACCGATGATAACATTCTCTTTAAGGCCAAGCAACGGGTCAACCTTACCCTTAATAGCGGCATCTGTGAGAACTCTTGTTGTTTCCTGGAAGGATGCGGCTGAAAGGAAGGAATCTGTTGCAAGAGAAGCCTTTGTGATACCGAGAAGAAGCTGACTGTAAGTAGCTTCCTTAAGCTCTGTTTCTCCGTTTTCAATTCTCTCACGAATTGCTTCGTTAGCGGAAAGGACATCATTCTTTTCAGCGAGTGAACCCGGGAAGAAGTCGGTATCTCCGCCGTCTTCAATTCTTACCTTCTTCATCATCTGACGAACGATAACCTCAATGTGCTTATCGTTGATATCAACACCCTGCATACGGTAGGTTTTCTGAACTTCCTGAATAAGGTAATTCTGAACGTCATCGGGACCGAGAATTGCAAGAATATCGTGCGGATTTACTGAACCCTCTGTAATCTTGCTACCCTTTTCGATAATCTGACCTTCTTCAACGATTGCTCTTGAACCGAACGGAATAAGGTAAGATCTCTCCTCGCCTGTTTCCTTGTCGTAAATAACAGCGTGAGTATTGTTCTTAATTTCTTCAAATCGAACTTCGCCGCCAATTTCACTGATGATTGCGAGGTGCTTAGGCTTACGGCCCTCGAAAAGCTCCTCAACACGCGGAAGACCCTGTGTGATATCCTCTGCGGAAGCAACACCACCTGTGTGGAACGTTCTCATTGTAAGCTGTGTACCGGGCTCACCGATTGACTGAGCGGCAATAACACCAACTGCCTCACCGACTGTTACAGGCTGGCCGTTAGCAAGGTTAGCACCGTAGCACTTCTTGCAGACACCGTGCTTAGCACGACAGCCGATTACGGAACGAATATTAATCTTTTCTACGCCTGTTTCCACAATCTTTGTAGCGTCCTTGTCAGTCATCATCTTATCCTTAGAAACGATAACCTCGCCTGTTTCCTTGTTTACGAAATCTTCAACAAGGTATCTTCCGATAAGACGCTCATGCAATTCCTCGATAAGCTGTTTGCCCTCTTTGATATCGAAAATCTCAAGACCGCTCTTTGTGCCGCAGTCGTCCTCATAAATGATAACCTCTTGAGATACGTCAACAAGACGTCTTGTAAGGTAACCCGAGTCGGCTGTTCTAAGAGCTGTATCGGCAAGACCCTTACGGGCACCACGGGAGGAAATAAAGTATTCCAAAATGTTAAGACCTTCACGGTAGTTAGCTCTGATTGGAATTTCGATTGTTTTACCCGATGTGTTGGCGATAAGACCACGCATACCTGCAAGCTGACGAATCTGGCTCATACTACCACGGGCACCTGAGTCAGCCATCATGTAAATCGGGTTATATCTGTCAAGGTTAGCTTGAAGAGCGGCAGTTACATCGTCTGTTGCCTTTTCCCAAATTATAAGAACACGGCTGTAACGCTCGTTGTTGGACAAAAGACCGCGGTTGTACATTTTGTAAACCTTATCGACATTGTTCTCTGCGTCTTTAATGATTTCCTTCTTCTTCGGAGGAATTGTAGCATCGCAAACGGCTACTGTGATAGCACCCTTTGTTGAGTACTTGTAACCTTGTGACTTGATATCGTCAAGAACAACGGAGGTTCTCTGTGTTCCGTGAACCTCAAGACACTTACCGATAATTTTACCGAGCTGCTTCTTACCATCGAGGAAGTCAATCTCAAGCTTAAACTTATTTTCTTCGATACTTCTGTCAACAAATCCCAAATCCTGCGGTACGGGTCTGTTGAAGATAATCTTACCTACTGTTGTATCAATAATGCCCGACTTCATCTCGCCGTCGATTTCCATTTCACGGCGAACCTTAATTCTTGCATGCAAGCTGACAATACCTGTTTCGTAAGCCATCATAGCTTCGTTGAAATCTCTGAACACCTTGCCTTCACCCGGTTCACCCTCCTTATCAAGTGTAAGGTAATAGGAACCAAGGATCATATCCTGTGTAGGAACAGCAACAGGACGACCGTCCGACGGCTTCAAAAGGTTGTTGGAAGCGAGCATCAAGAAACGTGCCTCTGCCTGTGCCTCTGCTGAAAGCGGAACGTGAACAGCCATCTGGTCACCGTCGAAGTCTGCGTTAAACGCTGTACAAACGAGCGGGTGAAGCTTAATTGCTCTACCCTCAACGAGTACAGGCTCAAATGCCTGAATACCAAGTCTGTGAAGTGTAGGAGCACGGTTAAGCATTACGGGGTGACCCTTAATTACTACTTCAAGTGCGTCCCAAACCTCGGGGCTGGAGCGTTCAACTGCTTTTCTTGCGGCCTTTATATTCTGTGCCTTCTTTGTTTCGCAAAGACGCTTCATAACAAAAGGCTTAAAGAGCTCAAGTGCCATTTCCTTAGGCAAACCGCACTGATACATCTTAAGCTCAGGACCTACTACGATAACGGAACGTCCCGAGTAGTCAACACGCTTACCGAGCAAGTTCTGACGGAAACGTCCCTGCTTACCCTTAAGCATATCGGACAAGGATTTAAGCGGTCTGTTGTTAGGACCTGTAACAGGTCTGCCGCGTCTGCCGTTGTCGATAAGAGCATCTACTGCTTCCTGGAGCATTCTCTTCTCGTTGCGGATAATAATATCGGGAGCTTCAAGCTCTAAAAGCTTTCTCAAACGGTTATTTCTGTTAAGCACACGTCTGTAAAGGTCGTTAAGATCACTTGTTGCGAAACGACCGCCGTCAAGCTGTACCATCGGACGGATATCCGGCGGAATAACAGGAATAACGTCAAGAATCATCCACTCTGGGCGGTTGCCTGAAAGTCTGAATGATTCTACAACCTCAAGACGCTTAATAAGACGAACTCTCTTTTGACCTGTTGCGTCTGTAAGCTCGTCCTTAAGCTCCTTGGAAAGCTGTTCAAGGTCGATTTTCTGAAGCAATTCCTTGATTGCCTCGGCACCCATGCCTGCTTTGAAATCGTCCTCGTACTTTTCTCTCATCTCTCTGTATTCACGCTCTGAAAGGCACTGATTCTCCTTGAGCTCTCTTGCATCGCCCGGATCAATTACGATGTATGAAGCAAAGTAAAGTACCTTTTCAAGTGTTCTCGGAGAAATGTCGAGCATAAGACCGATTCGGGAAGGAATACCCTTGAAATACCAAATGTGAGATACCGGAGCGGCAAGGTTGATGTAACCCATACGCTCACGGCGAACCTTGGAGCGAGTAATCTCAACGCCGCAGTTCTCACAGATTTTACCTTTATATTTAACTCTTTTATACTTACCGCAGAAGCATTCCCAGTCCTTTTGAGGTCCGAAAATACGCTCACAGAACAAACCGTCTTTTTCCGGCTTAAGTGTACGGTAGTTAATTGTTTCGGGCTTTTTAACCTCTCCGTCGGGAGCGTAAGCCCAAGATTTGATCTGCTCAGGGGATGCAAGACCTATCTTTACAGAATCGAATACATTAAATCCCATAGTTCTTTATCCTCCCTTTAATTAATATTTCTCATCGTCATCGCCGAACACATCGTCGCCGCTGCTGAATATATCATCACTGCTGAAGTCGAAATCTTCAAGATCCTCACTGCCGTAGAATTCGTCATCGTTGTAAGAATCATTTATGATGCTCGACTCATCAATCATGTTTGCACCGCTCGGATCATCCTCGAATGTCATGCCGCTCATGTCGCTGCTTGTCATTACGGACTTGCCTGGGAAGCTGCCGTTTTCAACAGCCTTCGGATTTGTTTCTTCGTCAAGATCCTGCTTAAGGTCGATTTCCTCGCCCAGGTCATCAAGCACTCTTACATCAAGTGCAAGTGACTGCAATTCCTTAATAAGAACCTTGAAGGATTCAGGAATACCCGGAGTAGGAATGTTTTCGCCCTTAACGATTGCTTCGTAAGTCTTAACACGTCCGACAACGTCGTCCGACTTAACTGTAAGAATCTCTTGAAGTGTATATGCTGCACCGTAAGCCTCAAGTGCCCAAACTTCCATCTCACCGAAACGCTGTCCGCCGAACTGAGCTTTACCGCCCAGAGGCTGCTGTGTAACGAGGGAGTAAGGACCTGTGGAACGTGCGTGAATCTTATCGTCCACAAGATGGTGAAGCTTGAGGTAATACATGTAACCAACCGTAACGGGGTTAT
Source organism: Acutalibacteraceae bacterium (assembly GCA_045119555.1). Taxonomy (GTDB): domain Bacteria; phylum Bacillota; class Clostridia; order Oscillospirales; family Acutalibacteraceae; genus RUG592. The sequence continues at coordinate 5,099 of JBGVDU010000097.1, forward strand.
CGAAATAATCACCTGTTCTTCCGTCACGAACTCTTGTTTTACACTCCATAGAAATGCCCTGCTTGTCAAAGCACTCTGTGAAGTCAATATATTTCGGTGACTCAGGCGGAGGAAGCTCTCTGTTCTTTGCTTTCTCTTGAATATCCTCGTAAATTCCGAAAATATCCTGCTCATGTGCACCGTCGAATACAGGTGTCATAATCTTCCAGCCGAGTGCCTTAGCGGCATAACCCAAGTGAACCTCAAGCACCTGACCGATGTTCATACGTGAAGGTACGCCCAACGGGTTAAGTACGATATCAAGCGGAGTACCGTCCGGAAGGAATGGCATGTCCTCCTGCGGCAAAATTCTGGAAACAACACCCTTGTTACCGTGACGGCCTGCCATCTTATCGCCGACACTGATTTTTCTCTTCTGTGCAAGGTAGCAGCGAACAACCTTGTTTACACCCGGCTGTAACTCGTCGCTGTTTTCTCTTGTGAATACCTTAACGTCAACAACTGTACCGCACTCACCGTGAGGAACTCTGAGGGAGGTATCTCTAACCTCTCTTGCCTTTTCACCGAAGATTGCTCTGAGAAGTCTTTCCTCGGCTGTAAGCTCTGTTTCACCCTTAGGTGTAACCTTACCTACAAGGATATCGCCTGTGTGAACCTCTGCACCGATGCGGATAATACCGTTTTCATCGAGGTTCTTCAGCATATCGTCGCCGACATTCGGAATTTCTCTTGTAATTTCTTCCGGTCCGAGCTTAGTATCTCTTGCTTCTGTTTCGTATTCTTCTATATGGATAGATGTATAAACATCGTCACGAACCATTTTTTCGTTAAGAAGTACGGCGTCCTCGTAGTTGTAGCCTTCCCATGTCATAAAGCCGATGAGTGCATTCTTACCGAGGGAGATTTCGCCGTTCTTTGTAGCAGGGCCGTCAGCGAGAACCTCGCCCTTTGTAACTCTCTGTCCGACAGATACAATCGGAATCTGATTGATACATGTACCCTGGTTGGAGCGGAGGAACTTTGTTACCTCGTGCTCAACGATCTTGCCGTTGTCATACTTAACCTTAATGATATCGGCACTTACGCTAAGTACAACGCCGTCGCCGTCTGCGAGCAAGCATACGCCCGAGTCAACGCCTGCCTTGTATTCCATACCTGTACCTACGATAGGTGACTCTGTTACAAGGAGCGGAACAGCCTGTCGCTGCATGTTTGAGCCCATGAGTGCACGGTTTGCGTCATCGTTCTCAAGGAACGGAATCATTGCGGTAGCAACGGATACAACCATTCGTGGAGAAACGTCCATGAAATCGAAGCGTGAAGCCTCAAGCTCAACGAATTCATCTCTATAACGACCGTTTACCTTTGCATTTACAAAGCGGTGATTCTCGTCAAGAGGTTCGTTAGCCTGAGCAACGATGAATTCGTCCTCCATGTCGGCTGTCATATAAATAACTTCATCTGTTACAACACCTGTTTCCTTGTCAATCTTACGGAAAGGTGCTTCGATAAATCCATAGGAATTGATTCTTGCAAATGTGGCAAGATAAGAGATAAGACCGATGTTCGGGCCTTCAGGAGTTTCGATAGGACACATACGACCGTAGTGGCTGTAATGTACGTCACGAACCTCGAATCCCGCACGATCTCTTGAAAGACCGCCCGGACCCAATGCCGAAAGTCTTCTCTTGTGTGTAAGTTCTGCAAGAGGGTTATTCTGATCCATGAACTGCGAAAGCGGTGATGAACCGAAGAATTCCTTAATTGCAGCGGTTACGGGACGAATATTGATAAGTGAGTTAGGTGTGAGTGACTCCAAATCCTGTGCCTGAAGTGTCATTCTTTCACGGATAACTCTTTCAAGTCTTGAAAAACCGATTCTGAACTGGTTCTGCAAAAGCTCACCAACACTGCGGATACGACGGTTGCCCAAGTGGTCGATATCGTCTGTTGCACCAACGCCGTTGGCGAGGTTGTTCATATAGTTAATTGTTGAGAAAATATCGTCAATGGTAATTGTGTTTGGAACAAGGTCAGCCTTACGTCTGATAATCTCTTCCTTAAGCTCCTCACCCTCAAGACCCATGTCGAGGATTTCGCAAAGCACGCTGAAACGAACCTTCTCGTCAATCTCGC
>JBGVDU010000098.1:0-5044 GCA_045119555.1 Acutalibacteraceae bacterium
TTGGAATTAGAGGTAAGCAATACAAGTAACACAGGTATGTACAACTTTTCACTTTTTGAGGAAATTGAACCGACAAAAAGCAAGATGTATAAATCAACTGTGCAAATACCCTCGAAGCCTGCAATTAAGCAGACTGAAACAAAAATCTCCTCTGTATCTGTAAATGAGGATGAACAAAAGAATGTAACCGAAAAGGCTTCAAAATCAAAAAAAGAAGTTGAACCTCTGCTTATGAAAACTCTTGCAGACGCCGAGGATTCAACGGAAGATGCTTTGATTTTTGAGAGTATGTTCGACACAGATGATGATAAAGATGAATCAGAATTTTTTGATAATTCAATTAATTCCGATTCAAACGATGAACAAGAATCAGAAACATCACTGTCATACGATTTTGACAATACCCCTATTGAGCTTCACGAGGTACATAACAGCATTGCTCATACAAAACATGCTGACGATGAAAAGGCTCAAGAGGCAAGTTCTGCTCTCTCCTATTCAACTTCGAGCATTGATAATTCCGTATCCGAAGCACCCGTAGCTACAAATAATTCCGAAAAATACAACTTTGCAGCTTTTGAAGAACGTCCTCGTGAAAAAAAGGCTGCAGAACATACTGAACAACAAAAGCAAAGTTTCTCTGCTATGTTTTTAAACAGACAAAAATCTAAGGAGCAATCGCAATCGAACAGCACCTCATCTCAGACGCATGAAATATGCACTAACGGTACACGTTCACAAAGAAAATTTGTTGATGCTTCCGAATATGATGAGTGGAGTTGCTCACAATGCGGAAAGGTTAAACAAGAGTATGTAGGAGTTTGTGCTTGCGGTTCAAGAAAACCGAGAGCGAAGAAACATTAAGGAATTTAATAATAAAGCTTCAATAATCCAAATAGTTTACACAAATGTCGGAAACCTATTTGGATTATTTTTTTATAGTTAAGGGCGTTGCCCTTAAAACCCACCAAAGGCTCTGCCTTTGGAAACCGCAAGCTTTTAAAAAAGCTTGAGCAAAATTTAAAACAGAATTTTATCTCAAATTTTATTTGATTACATTGGAGTTAGTCAAAGCAGAGAAGTTTTTTAATAGGGCATATCTGAAAACGTAACAATGCACAGACTTTAATACAAGTCGAGGGATTTCAAGGAAAAAAGCGGAGGAAACATTTTTCTCCTATCGACTTGCTGAGAAAATAATCACTGTTATTATATTTCATTACAAAAAAGACTGCTACACTTTAAGTGCAACAGTCCGATTATAAAAAACAAATATTGATAAGGTTTAAAGTATATGGGTGTGCTTAAAAAGAAATAGGCATCGCTACCACAAACAGCAATATAAGAATGAACGCTACGGCACTCTTAGTAATTTTTGAGACTTTTCCCATATTACCTAAATCCTTTCAAAATAAATTTTATCTATGTCAAAAGGCAGAGCCTTGAATTTTAACCATATACAACGTAAATCTCATACTCACCTTCGAAATCTGGAGAATCAAGAATTACTATATTGAAATCATACATATCTGGAGTCTCATTCCAATAGTAAATATTATCTACAACCAAATTTACAGATTCTTCACAATATCTTTTTAAATTGTTAACACTTTCCTCTGTATCTGATGTATAATAAGTATCAAGAGGAAACATCCATGAGGTACCCTCTATTGTTAAATCCTCGTTTAAATTCATTCCCGCATCTAAGCCATAATGAATCATATCATTTCTAATGGCTTCCAGGTCAAACGGTCTAGCATAAGGACTATCTATAACCTCAACAACTGGATCCTCAGTAACAGGCTCGTCAAATACCTCTTCCTCAACCTCTTCAACTTCAGATACCACAGGTTCATTAATAACGGGCTCGTTTACCACGGGCTCGTCTTTTACTTGCTCCTCAACAACAGGTTCATAATAAGTCACAGTATTCTCTTGGTTATTATTATTTGTGTTATCTTGTTCCCCATCGTTGTTAATTGTTGTAACTACGGTCGAATTTGAATTATCAGTATTTTTATTTTGTGAACTGACAGATTTTGAACTGTCAGATTTTTTATTTTCTGAATTTTTACTCGAAACATTTTCCGATGAACTATTCTTCTTGCTCTCTATTTCACTTGAAGACGAGTTTTCGGATTTTTTTGTATTCTCATTATCTATGCTTGAATCAGCATTTTTAACTGCATTGCTTGACATAGATACTGTTGAAGTTACATCAACTTTGCTCGCCGTTTCTGTTGTTTCAATGACATCTGTTTCTGTTGATGAATTGGTTTCAACTTCGCCTTTACCACCGCAGGCAGTAATCTGTAACGCCATAACAGTTATAAGTGATAGTGCTATTATTTTTCTTTTCATAAATCATCTTTCTTTTTCTCTTGTTTGGAATAATAATTATTTTTGTTTCATTAATATTATACTACGTCTAAAATAGAATGTCAAGCAAAAAACGATATTTTAAAAAAATTGATGATTCAAGATGAAACAGTGCTTGGACGTATAAACAAACTAAATATTGTTGCTGAAAAAAGGAATACCTACCGTTTGTTGCGTTATCTTTCATTTTGAGGTTTTCCCCCCCAACGAGCCTATAAAACCACCTCTAAGTAATTGGATTTAATCCATAAGCTTAGAGGTGGTTTCTATTAATCTTATCTTTATTTATCTTACTTCACTTTTTTTATTGTTTACTGACTTTTTGCTCTTCTTTTTCATCTTTTTGCTTTTGTTCTTTTTCTTTTTATTGTTGTAAATTATTGTGATTATAGCATAGATTATAAAAAGCACGACAACCACTGCAATAGCAAGAATCATCCATTGGGAGCTTATTATTTTCTTAGCTGAATCAAGGAAATAGAGTGCTTTACTTCTCTCAATCGTTTCGCCTGCAATGAGGTTTACAGTTGTCAGCTCTTGATTGGCATAACTAATTGTTGCAGTTCCGATAATATCTCCTTCTATAATCGGAGCCGTCAAAGATTCGGGAACATCGGTGACAATATCAATACTGGAGCTTTCTATATCGACAGGCAGTATTGTTGAATATCCGCCCTGTGGAACGAGCAAAACTGTGTCTTGGTTCCATGCAAGTTCAACCGGAATTTCACACACAGGAGTTTCCTCATCAATTACGCTCTTAATTTCAAGATTTGTAAATGCCCACTTATAAAGATTTTTTGAATCCAGCATTGCACCGTTTTCGTCTACGGCATCGCCATTTTCATTGACACTCGGAGCACCTAATACTACACACATATATGTATAACCGCCGTACGAAGCAGTTGACAAAAGGCAATAACCTGCTTCGTCAGTTGTACCCGTCTTGATACCCTTTGTGTATTGATAATAATAATCGCCGCCACGGGTTTCATCTATCATATAATTGGTTGTAATTAACGGATATTCTTTATCTTTGTCAACAGAAAGATAAGCCGTTACCGTATTCGTTATTTCGTTAAACTCAGGCAAGGTCTGAGCATATCGGGCAATTACAGATAAATCCTCTGCTGTTGAATAATGGTTCTCATCATGGAGGCCATGGGGGTTCATGAAATGAGTATTCTTACAACCAAGCTCATTAGCTTTTTCGTTCATCATATCAACAAAGCTTTGTATTGAACCATCGCCTACATAGTTTGCCAAAAGCAATGCAGCATCATTTCCCGATTTAATCATCAGACAATTTAGCAAATCATATACAGTCACATATTCGCCAATAAAATATTCCAAGCCCGACAGTGAACTTCCTGTTCCGTCGAGAGCACTTAAAACTTCTTTATCCACCAGAACCTTGGTATCCTTTAAATCGCTTACATTTTCAACCGTGACAATATAAGTCATAATCTTTGTTACCGAAGCAGGATACATCTTTTCGGTTGAATTTTTCTCAAAAACAACTGTGTCGGTATCTAAATTAATAAGATAAACCGCTTTAGAATTTGTTTCGACATCAACATTAAAGGTTGCAGCATCGGCACTGACAGAAAAGCAACAAATCATCATAATCAAGGCGACCGCAAATGCTGTAATTTTTTTTAGAACCATTTATTTTCCCCTTTTCTACAAAATTCTCTTATTTAATAATACTATATATACACAAACATATCAAGTAAATTCGAATATATTCACCTTAATTTAATTGCTGACCGACGTTGTTAAACAGCATCTTTACCTCTGCCCTTAATCCTCGAAATGTATTGTTCTCCGCATTAGAATAATCATTCATTATTTCTTTTGCCGCATTCTGAGCATCGTGCAGGATATTAACGTTTTCAGCCAAATCGGCAATTTTCAACTCCGGCAAGCCATGTTGTCTTGAACCGAAAAAATCACCGGGACCTCGAAGCTTTAGATCTTCATCGGCAATTTTAAAGCCATCGTTTGTAGAGCAAAGAGCACGAAGCCGCCTTTGAGCATCATCGCCGTTTGCATTTGAAACAAGTATGCAATACGACTTATGCTCACCTCGCCCAACTCGTCCCCTAAGCTGATGAAGCTGAGAAAGGCCGAATCGTTCAGCATTCTCGACCATCATTATTACAGCATTCGGAACATTTACACCAACTTCGATAACGGTTGTAGATACGAGCAAATCTATTTTACCATTCACGAAATCGGACATTATTGAATCCTTTTCAGAGGCTTTCATTTTTCCGTGAAGTACAGCGACCGAATAGTTTTTAAAAAATCTGCCTCTTAATTCTTCCGCATACTCCTCAACACCTATCAAGCCTGTTTCCGTATTCTCTACCGCAGGGCAAACAATATAACACTGCCTTCCCTCTTCTATATGATTAATCAAAAAATTGTATGCTCTTGCACGTTTTGAATTATCAATTAAAAAGGTTTCTACATTCTGCCGTCCCGGTGGTAGTTCATTTATAACAGATATATCCAAATCTCCGTAAATCATAAGTGCCAGCGTTCTTGGAATGGGAGTTGCTGACATAACCAACAGATGAGGACTGTCGCCTTTTGAAAGCAAATCTGAGCGTTGACGCACACCGAATCGGTGCTGTTCATCGGTAATAACAACGCCAAG
>JBGVDU010000099.1:0-10850 GCA_045119555.1 Acutalibacteraceae bacterium
TTTGCAATAGGCTCAAAGGAATTAATCGGTGACCTCAACAGAATTAAATATTCAACCAATCCTTACAATATAAACAGACTGACGCTCGCCGCAGGCGAAGCCGCTGTTGATGATAACGCTTATTACACAGAACGCTGTAAGGAGATTATAGAAACAAGAGAGTATTCCAAGGAAAGACTTTCCGCTCTTGGCTTTACATATTTGGATTCCGTTACAAACTTTATTTTCGCTAAGTCCGATAAAATCAGCGGCGGCGAGCTTTACAAGAAGCTTAAAGCAAACGGCGTTCTTGTCCGTCATTTCAGTAATCCGAAAATCTCGGACTATGTGAGAATCACAATAGGTACAAGGGAACAAATGGACAGGCTTTTTGAAGAAACGGAGAAAATTTTGAAAGAGGTGTAAAGATTATGCGTATTGCTGATATCAAAAGAGAAACAGCCGAAACCGAAATTGAGCTTTCAATCGACCTTGACGGTGTGGGCGATTCCACAGTCAATACGGGTGTCGGTTTTCTTGACCACATGCTTACACTGTTTTCACGTCACGGAAGATTTGATTTGAATCTTGAGTGTGACGGTGACGTTTATGTTGACGACCACCATTCCGTTGAAGATATCGGCATTTGTCTGGGCAAGGCTTTTGCTCAGGCACTCGGCGAAATGAGAGGCATTAACAGATACGGTCATATAATTCTGCCAATGGACGAAACACTTATCCTTTGTGCAGTCGATATTTCGGGCAGAGCTTGCCTCTGCTTTGAAGCGGATTTTCCGTCGGATAAAATCGGTACATTTGATACCGAGCTTGTGGAGGAGTTCTTTGCGGCATTTGTAAGAAGCAGTAATGTAACCCTGCACATTAAGCAGCTGAGCGGAAAAAATTCGCACCACATAGCTGAGGGTATTTTTAAGGCATTCGGCAGAACAATGAAGGCTGCCGTTGCTATTGACGAATCGCTCGGCGATGAGATTCCGTCTACTAAGGGAGTGTTATAAATGGTAGCTATTGTTGATTACGGCGTTGGCAATTTGTTTTCGCTGAAAAGTTCCTTTTCATATATCGGTGAAGAGGTTATCGTAACGAACGACCCTCTTGCACTTGCAAGTGCGGACAGACTTATCCTGCCCGGTGTAGGTGCTTTTGGTGATGCGGCGGAAAAGCTTTTCGCAAGCGGATTGGCTAACCTTTTGCTCGAGCTTGCCCGTGACGGTAAGCCGATTTTGGGTATCTGCTTGGGTATGCAGCTTTTGTTTGAAAAAAGCTACGAGTACGGTGAGCACAAGGGTTTGGGGCTTATCAAAGGCAGTATTAAGCCGATTTCCGATGAGGTTTCCGCAGATTATAAAATTCCGCATATCGGTTGGAATGCTTTGAAATTCACGGAGAATAAGTCACCGCTTTTTAAATATATTAATGAGGGTGATTGCGTTTATTTCGTACATTCATTCTACGTTGCGGAGTGTGAGGATTCTTTAATTGCAACTGCCGAGTACGGCTTCGATGTTACTGCCGCTGTAAATTGCAAAAATGTTTACGGCACACAGTTTCACCCCGAGAAGAGCGGCGAGGTCGGCATGAAGATTCTCAAGGCATTCTGCGAGATTTAATAATCTTTTAACTGGCAATGTTTTGAAAATAATTCATTGCTTTAATGAGAGGAAGTTAAAGAATGAAAATTTTTCCTGCAATAGATTTAATAGACGGTTGTGCGGTCAGACTTCTGAGAGGTGACTACAACCAAAAAACGGTTTACAGCAATAATCCTGTTGACGTGGCAAAGTCATTTGTTGAAGCAGGTGCGGAATATATACATATTGTAGACCTTGACGGTGCAAAGGACGGCTCAAATGCAAATATTGAGGTTGTAAGAAATATCGTTAAGGAAAGTGGATTAAAGGCTGAAATCGGCGGAGGAATTCGCTCAATGGAGGCAATAGAAAAGTACCTTGATTTAGGTGTTATGAGAGTAATTCTCGGCACAGCCGCAGTTACCGATACTGAATTTTTGAAAAAGGCTGTTTCAACATACGGCGAAAAGGTTGCGGTAGGAGTTGACATTAAGGACGGCAAAGTTGCTATTAAAGGCTGGACACAGGTTTCTCAGCTTGATTGCTTTGAATTTTGCCGTATGCTTGAGGATATCGGTGTTAAGACGGTTATCTGCACAGATATTTCAAAGGACGGTGTTATGTCGGGTACAAACATTGACCTTTATAAACAGCTTTTCGCACAGTTTAAAATGGATATCGTAGCATCGGGCGGTGTTTCAAACCTTGAAAATGTTCGTACACTTACCGAGATGAATATGTACGGTGCAATCCTCGGAAAAGCACTTTACACAGGCAGTATTGATTTGAAAGAGGCTATCGAAATTGCATCGGAGGGAGAAAAATGATTACTAAGAGAATTATTCCGTGCCTTGACGTTAAGGACGGACGAGTTGTAAAGGGAGTTAATTTTCTTGGATTAGCTGATGTTTCCTCACCGACTAAGCTTGCTAAATTTTACAGCGATAACGGTGCAGATGAGCTTGTTTTCTATGATATAACGGCTTCCGCAGAGGGCAGAGCTTTGTTTACAGATATTCTCTGCGAGGTTGCAAGCACTATCTTTATTCCGCTTACAGTTGGCGGCGGCATCAATACTGTTGATGATTTTGACAGAGTTTTAAAATGCGGTGCCGATAAAGTCAGCGTTAATTCGGGTGCTATCAGAAATCCCGATTTGATTAACGCAGCGGCTCAGAAGTACGGCGACCAGTGTGTGGTTCTTTCTGTTGATGCAAAGCGTGTTGACGGTTCGTACCACGTTTTCGCAAAGGGCGGACGTGAGGATACAGGCATGGACGCTATTGAGTGGATTAAAAGAGGTCAGTCAATGGGTGCAGGCGAAATAGTTCTCAACAGCATTGACACTGACGGTGTAAAGAACGGCTTTGACCTTGAAATGCTCGGTGCCGTTTGTGAAATTGCCACTGTTCCCGTAATTGCATCGGGTGGTGCAGGAAGTATTGATCATTTTACAGAGCTTTTCAACGCTTTACCAAAGGTTGATGCAGGCTTGGCGGCTTCAATCTTCCACTTCGGAGAGGTTGATATTCACGACCTCAAAAAGACCTTGAATACACAGGGTATTAATGTCAGATTGTAACAGACCTGCTTTATAACCCATATATATTAAAGTTTTGGTCAAGCTTTTTTAAAAGCTTGCGGATTCCAAAGGCAGAGCCTTTGGTGGGTTTTAAGGGCAAAGCCCTTAACGATATAATACTTTCTAAAAAATGCCGTACTACGGCATTTTTATAAGAAACATATCGAAGATAGATGATTTATAGTTTAGATTAGGAGAATAAATATGATTAATATCGACGAATTAAAATTTGACGAAAAGGGACTTATCCCTGCGGTAGTTATTGATGATGACAGCAAAAAGGTTCTTACAGTTGCTTATATGAACAAGGAGAGCCTTGAAATCTCTGTGAAAGAGGGCAAAACCTGCTTCTGGTCACGCTCAAGACAGGAGCTTTGGAGAAAGGGCGAAACTTCGGGTAACTTCCAGCATATCGTAAAAATTCAAACAGACTGCGACAAGGACGCTCTTACAGTTTACGTTAAAAAAGACGGCCCTGCTTGTCACCTTGGCACAGATTCATGCTTTAACGATGACGTTTATGTAAGCGATGAGCTTACAAGTTTCTCTCTCGAATCACTCATGGAAATGCTCGTTGGAAGAAAGGTTGAGAAGAAAGAGGGCTCTTATACAACTTACCTCTTTGAAAAGGGCATCGACAAGATTCTCAAAAAGGTTGGCGAGGAGTGCACAGAGGTTATCATTGTAGGTAAAGCTAACGATAAGAAGGAAACAATTTACGAGATTGCAGACCTTACATATCATGTAATGGTTATGATGATTGAAATGGGCATTTCTCTTGAAGATGTTCACAAGGAGCTTGCTTCCCGTCATGTAATCGACCACAAGGTTAAGCAGGAGAAAATGACATCATGATAGTGTGCCAAAATTTGCACACTCATACTGTATATTGTGACGGTAAAAACACCGTTGAAGAAATGATTATAAGTGCTGTGAATAAGGGTATGACGTCGATAGGATTTTCGGGTCATGCCCTTACTCCGCATGATTTAAGTTATTGTATGAGTGAGGAAAACACTGTAAAATACAGAGATGATATATTAACGCTTAAAGAAAGGTATAAGGATAAAATAGAGGTTTATCTCGGCTTGGAGCAGGATTATTTTTCAAGTGAACCCATGTTTGATTGCGATTACTTGATTGGCTCTGTGCATTATGTTTTAAAAGACGGTGAGCACATTCCCGTTGACGAAACAAAGGAGATTATTCTTGATGCGGTAGCCCGACTTTACAATGGTGACATATACGGCTTTTTGGAGGATTATTTTGCCCATGTTGAAAATGTTGCAGATAAAACAAACTGCGATATAGTAGGTCATATCGACTTGCCCGAAAAATTCAACGGTGATGGCAAGCTTTTCGACAGAGAAAATCCTCGCTATGTAAAAGCATACACTAAAGCAATAAAAAGGCTGATTGCTCAGGATAAAATATTTGAAATAAACACAGGTGCGATTTTCAGAGGATACACAGATTTGCCATATCCTCATAAAAATATTTTGGAATTGATTTCGACGCTTGGCGGAAAGATTACCGCTTCAAGCGACAGCCACGATGTGGACTCTGTTGATTTTAAGCTTAGTGATATGTGTACCTTGGCAAAGAGTTGTGGATTTACTGATATTTATTACCTTACAGAGCATGGATTTAAGGCTTTCAAGCTTTGAATTTTTTAACCTACAAAGGAGTGATAATATGAACATAGATGTTGATATAAGTACAACCGTCTTGGAAACAGAAAGAATGATTTTACGCCCTTGGAAAGAAACAGATATAGACGATTTTTTTGAATATGCGTCTGTTGACGGAGTAGGGCAGGCGGCAGGCTGGAAGCCGCATGAATCAAAAGAGGAATCGGCTCAGATATTACAGCTCTTTATCGAAGAGAAGAAAACTTTTGCCATTGTTTTAAAAGAGAATAATAAGGTCATTGGTTCAATCGGACTGGAAAAAATGTATTTAGATTTAGGCGAGCCTTATACAAGTCGTAAAGGTCGTGAAATAGGGTACGTTTTGAGCAAGGATTACTGGGGACATGGCTTGATGACTGAGGCTGTGCAGGAGGTTATTAGATATTGCTTTCAAAATGTAGGCTGTGACTTTTTGCTTGTAGATCATTTTGAGAAAAACCACCGTTCTCAAAGGGTAATTGAAAAATGCGGCTTCAAATTCGTGAAAGATTGTGACAGAAAAAGTCAAATAGGTGAAGTGAGAAAAACTAAGTTGTATGTACTGGAACGATAGTATGATAGTATAAAATAAGCCATTACTTCGCAGTTTTGAAGTAATGGCTTGCTTTTTGAAAATCAATTAATCACAAATGCAGCAATAAGCAGTGGAATGAGAAAAATTATGTTTAATACGGTAAAGTGTAATAAATATTTGCCCTTTGTATCGTTATAAGCATTTGCATACAGCTTGTAGGAAATAAGGCTTGCCATAGATGCAATAAGCGTGCCTAAGCCGCCGATATTAACTCCGAGAAGCAATGAGTTGTAATTATTTGTAAATCCCGAAAGCATAAGTGCCGCCGGTACATTGCTGATAGCCTGACTTGCAAGTACGCCAACGAGAATTTCATTTCCGTTCACGGCGGATTGTAAAAAGCTGTTGATGAATTCTATGTTTTTCATATTTCCTATGAAAACGAAGAAGCAAATGAATGTAAATATCAGGCAGTAATCAACACCGATAAAGGCTTTTCTGTCGCAGATTAAAACTGCAAGAACAACGACCGAAAGCATTATGTAATAGGGAACAATTCTGCAAACAGTAAGTATTCCGAGAATAAAAAGGAATGAATAAATTATCGTTTGAACGGTCTGCTTTTTAGAAAAGCTTTTTTCTGTGTCACTTACAATTTTGCTTGTGTCAATAGCCTTACTTTTGCAAAGCAAAACAGCAATAATAATTCCTATAAGCGATAATAAAGAATACGGAATAACAAATAAAATAAACTCGCCCAAGGACATTTGCGACAGATTATAAAGATATAGGTTTTGCGGATTTCCCATAGGTGTAAGCATGCTTCCGAGGTTTGCCGCTATTGTTTGCATAACGAGTATGAATATCAGCTTTTCCTCATTTTGTGCCTTTTTCAACGTCAATATTGCGAATGGAACAAATGTAATAAGTGCGACATCGTTTGTAATAAGCATGCTTGTAAAAAAACACAGCAAAATCAATACAGCATAAAGCTGACGTGTGCTTTTTGTCCTTTTCAGTAAAGCCGTTCCGATTTTATCAAAAATTCCCGTTCGCTGAAATGCCGACATAATTATCATTAAGCCGAGTAAAATCCCCAGCACACGAAAATCAATGTAGTTAAAATAGTCAAGTGAGGGTTTAACCCACAAGGCGGAAACAATGGCAAGCAAAAATGCAATAACAAGCACGGTTTCCTTTTTGAAGAATTCTTTGATTTTTACAGAAAATGCCTTCAAAGCAAATCTCTCCCCAATATTAATTTACCCGATTATATTATCATATTTTGTCTTTTTTAACAAGCTGTAATGATGTTTGTGATGTACTTATTTTGTAGAATGAGGGAGTAAGGTTATTGATAAGATGATTGTTTTGTGATATTATTTTGATAGTAATTACGGGGGAATTTTAAATATCCGCCCGATTGTTGAAAGGTACTTAATTATGACAGCTTCAACCGAAAAACACCGCATACTAAAAGAATATTTCGGACACAGTGAATTTCGTGTCGGTCAAGAAGAAATAATAGATAATCTTCTTTCAAAGCGTGACGCACTTTGCATTATGCCGACGGGTGCAGGAAAGTCTATGTGTTATCAAATTCCCGCAATGCTTTTTTCGGGAATAACTATCGTTATATCACCGCTGATTTCTCTTATGAAAGACCAGGTTAATACTCTTACTCAGGTAGGAGTGCCTGCGGCTTTTATTAACAGCTCGCTGTCATACGGGCAGTATAACCGAGTTTTACAGCTTATGCAGGAGAATAAATATAAAATTATTTACGTTGCCCCCGAAAGACTTGCTGTTGATGAGTTTATTGAGGTTTGCAAAAAATTGGATATTTCAATGGTCGCTGTTGATGAAGCACATTGTGTGTCGCAATGGGGGCAGGATTTCCGTCCAAGCTATTTGAAGATAACAGACTTTATAAAAGCCCTCCCTAACCGCCCCGTAGTCGGTGCTTTTACCGCAACTGCAACTAAGGAGGTTAAAGAGGATATCGCAAAAATTCTTTGCCTTAATGACCCTTTTTCAATCACCACAGGTTTCGACCGCCCCAATCTCTATTTTTCGGTTATCAGACCCGAAACGAAATCCTTTAAGCTTTTGAATTTAGTGAGAGAACGCAGCACGATGTGCGGTATTGTTTATTGCTCAACTCGAAAAAATGTGGAAGAAATATGTGAACTGCTGAACGATAACGGTTTTTCCGCAACGAGGTATCATGCAGGACTTTCAGAGAGTGAGAGGAAGAGTAATCAAGAGGATTTCGTTTATGACCGTAAGTCTGTAATGGTTGCTACAAATGCTTTCGGTATGGGCATTGATAAATCAAACGTGTCGTATGTTATTCACTACAATATGCCTAAAAATCTGGAAAGCTATTACCAGGAAGCAGGGCGAGCAGGCCGTGACGGAGAAAAAGCGGAATGCTTTCTCTTGTACAGCCCTCAAGATGTAAGAACAAATACTTTCTTAATAGAAAATTCCGAGCCGAATCCCGATTTAAGCGAAAAGGAACAGCAGCTTATTAAAGAAAGGGATTTAGAACGCCTTAAATATATGACCTTCTACTGCACAACAAGTGACTGCCTGCGTTCATTTATGCTGAGATATTTTGGTGAACGTACCGAAAACTACTGCGGCAAGTGTTCTAATTGTATTTCTAACTTTGAAACGGTAGATGTTACGATAGATTCCCAAAAGATAATGTCGTGTATTGCACGAACGGGACAGCTGTACGGAGTGAAAATGATTTGCGATATACTCCGTGGCAGTAAAAATGAAAGGCTTCTGCGTTTGGGGCTTGATTCCCAAACTACTTACGGAATAATGAAGGAGTACAAGGAAAATAAGGTTCGCATGATAATAAATTTTCTCGTTATGCAGGGTTTTCTTGTGCAAACAGAGGGCGAATATCCCGTTTTAAAGCTAAATCAAAAATCGGTTGCTGTGCTCAAGGGGCAGGAAACCGTTACCATGAAAATGCTTAAGGAGGAGCAGGTTCAGCCGAAAAAAGCAAACAGTAAAGATTTGTCGGTTGATAATGACTTGTTTGCACATCTCAAGGAATTACGCAGAACATTGGCAATGCGTGCGAGTGTTCCCGCTTATGTTGTGTTTGCCGATGCAGCATTGATTGATATGTGCAGAAAAAAGCCTAAGACCTTGAGTGAGTTTGCGGATGTATCGGGTGTCGGCAGAGCAAAGCTTGATCGCTACGGCGAAATTTTTATTAATGCGATTAAGGATTTTGAGGAATCAAATAAGTCGGAGGGATAGTATTTTATCTTTATTCTGTCGGTATCGTAATGTTTACATCTTATTTATTGACATTTATGTCGATTTGGGTGTATTCTAAATTAAATCTTAATTTGTCGTTTCTTGGAGGGAGTATAATGACAAAAAGGGTATTTTATTTGATTATTTCTGCATTGGTGACTGTCGGAATGTTGAGCGGCTGCACGATTGACGTTAATGAGCTTTTGGAGAAAAGCTCAATGTATTCCTCGGGCCAGGTTGATTCGAGCAGTCACAGCGATAAAGATACAGATACAGAAAAAAACACCGATACCGATTCAGATGATTCGGAAAGCTCCGAAACAGATACACAGACCGATACGGAAACAGATGAGCCCGACAGCAATTTCGGTATAGATACAAGTAATCTTCAAACCTTATATATTACAGGCTTGCCGAGTGTTCCTTTATTAAAGGATTGTTCGTCGGGAAGCGACGTGTTAACTAATGTTTCAGCCGGTGAAAGTGTCAAGTTTATAAGCGATAACGGTACGGGATATTGGTTTGTTTATTATGAATCCACTCATTCTTTTGGTTATGTGGAAAATATCTATATTGCGGACGAGCAAAGTGAGGTTACAAGCGGGGAGAATTATTATATTAAAGAAAATAAAACTGCCTTGTACGCTGATATCGACCGCACTGAGATTCTGAAAAATTTGAGTAAGAATTCGGTTGTTTCGGTGATTGCAAAGGATACCTCGGGATATTGGCTTGTAAGACCGAATAATTCCGATACAGTGGGTTATGTTAGTGCAGGTATGTTGTCAGAGGAAAAGATAACCAACAAAAATAATACCTCGAGCAAAACCGAGAGTAAGTCAGAAAGCAAAACAGAAAGTAAAGCAGAAAGCAAAATAGAAAGCGTGGTTGAGAGTAAGACTGAAAGTAAGTCCGAGAGCAAGACTGAAAGCAAGACCGAAAGTAATGTAAGCGAAGCTGAACGAATTATCGGTATCGGCGATGCTCCTACATCAAAATACAATGTTTACAGTGTAGATGTTGAAAGCGGTTATCTGGCTTTAAGAAGTGAGCAAAATTCGGGCGATTATTGCATAATCGGTGAGTTATACACAGGTGAAGAGGCTTATGTAATTGATTCGAGCGGTTACTATTGGTACGTTTACTCGCCTACACTCGGAATGTATGGCTATGCAAACAGTGAATTTTTGGTTAAATAACGGCACATAAAAAGGGTGTGCAGAGTTTGGAAAGGGTGTAAATATGAATATTGAATATATTATTACTCCTATTATGAGTACAATAATAGGATACGGTACAAATTATATAGCAGTGAAAATGCTTTTTAGACCGAAAAAGGAAATAAAAGTATTTGGACATACCTTGCCTTTTACGCCGGGTGCAATTCCAAAGGGTAAGCCACGTCTTGCAAAGGCTGTGGGAGATGTTGTCGGAAGTCAGCTTGTTACAGAGGAGGATATAAAGGCTCAGCTTTTAAATGAAAAAACTCAGTCTGTTATTGTTGAAAAGATATCCGAGATAATGTCAACCGAGATTAAAACAGAGGTAATGACCCTTGCCAAATACGACGAAGATTCTTATTTGGCATTAAAAGAAAAGATTGCAGATGTTATAAGCGAGCAAATCTTGAATTCGATTGATGATATGGACGTAGGTTCAATAATCGCCGAAGAAAGCGGAAGAGTAATCAAGGAAAAAACACAGGGCAGTATGCTGAAAATGTTTGTTACCGATGAGCTTGTAGCTTCTCTTACGAAAATGATTGGCGATAAGGTTCAAAAATACATTGACCAAAACGGAGCGGCTGTTATTGGCGGAGAAGTGAATAAAAAGATTGATGATATCGAGCAAAAATCTGTTCTGGAGCTTTTAGAGCAAGCAGATATTTCAAAAGAAAAGGTTGATAACACAATTTCATCAATTTACGTCAAGGCAGTTGATAAAGCACTTGACGGTTTGTTCAAGAAATTGAATCTTTCAAAAATGATTGAAGACAAAATTAACGCTATGGATATGGACGAGCTTGAAGAGCTTGTAATGAAGGTTATGAAAAAGGAGCTGAATACCATAGTAAATTTGGGTGCGGTAATCGGATTTTTATTGGGAATTATCAACACTCTGCTTCTGTTGATTTAATACTAAATTCCAATTAAATTGGCTTTATTGGAATTTTGTGTAACACGGACGGTATGATGATGACAATATCC